>JASLRP010000283.1 GCA_030743915.1 SAR202 cluster bacterium
ATCGGGGCTGGCGATGCGGAGTTGTACGTCAGAACAGCCAACGGCTCAGTCACCCTACAGTAAGACGCGCATCTGACCGGAAAGCCAACCGGGGCGATATACAAACGGTGTTCGCAGAGGTCAAGATAACCTCCGCGAACACCGTTTGTTGCTCCATTTTCAGAGCCGGGCGACTCCCTTTAGTCGAAGGCCGCTACGATCTCTTCCTCCACCATCTGGAAGGCTTCGACGTCTCCGGTCGGAATTCCGCCGAACATGATCTCATCAACGCCAGCGTCAGCAAACTCGCCTATCCGCTCGATGATATAGTCCCTCGGGCCGGCCAGCGAACCTGAATCTTTCGGTTCCATCAGTGGGCCAGCGTAATTGCCGTGCGTGCGGTCCATAGCCCGGTAGCCTCTGGCTTCGTTGTAACGTTCAGCTTCGGCCTTGTCGTCCGTGATCAACAGAGGGGCCAGAAGTGTCTTTTTGATATCTGACGGATCTCGTCCAACGCTCTCGCAGTGCCGCTCCAAAACTTCCATCTTATGCTGATATAGCTCCATCGACATGCCTCGGCCCGACCAGCCGTCCAGATTGAAAATGTCGCCGTATTTCGCCAGTGTCCTCATCGTGCGTTGTTCCCCTGTGCCCCCGATGAGTATCGGAAGGTGCGGCTCCTGATAGCACGTGGGCGACAGCGGCGCCTGGTCCAACTGGTAATACTGGCCGTTGTAATCGACCGGCCCTTCCGCGGTGAAGAGCTTGCGAATTAGCTCACACGCCTCCTCAAACCTGTCAGAACGTTCCTTCATCGAAGGGAAGTCCCAACCATAGGCTTCGTGCTCCCGCGCGAACCATGCCGCGCCCAGCGCCAGCACAAAACGGCCCTTGGACGCCTGGTCCAGCGTTGAGGCCATCTTCGCCAGCAGCGCCGGATTTCGATAAGTGTTGCCCAACACCAGATGGCCGAGCGTGAGTTTCTCAGTCATGCCGGCCGCTACAGCAATCAGCGTGTAGCCTTCAAACGCGGTTCCCTGTTCCTGCTCGCGCGCTCCGCCGGGGGAGCCGGGCGACGGCGGCAGGAAGTGGTCAGCAAACCACAGGCTGTTCCATCTGCCTGCCTCCATCGTCTCTATGGACGCGCTGATGTCGTCCCATGTCGTTCGATAACAGCTTACCTGGACTCCGAATTTCATTTACCCTACCCTCAGTTCCAAAATCTCGTTATTCTCGGTTGAAGTTTGGCGCCGTTGAATGGCGACTTACAGATCGACCGATGTGGGCACATCGTCCATCCCAAAATACTCGTGCTCAATGTGGTCGTCGTAAACTTTCACGATACGCAGCCCCGATGGGTCATCGCCGATAGGGAACCCGACCGGGCCGGATATTACCATCAGCATGTCGCCGTCGGCAGTGCTATGGTTCTCGTGCCAGTGGCCCGCAAACACTCCAGACGTTTCATGCTTGCGCAATTGTTCGAGGATGACATCCCTGCGTTCGCGAGGAATGTATCTGACCCCGCTGTCAGGCTCGCCGGCGGAATCCGCGAACAGCGGGTGATGCATAAACACAATGGTGTGATTGCTGTCCGGGCTGCGAGCATCAAGGTCCGTTCGAAGAAACTCAACCAGCGATTCCCATTCATCCGGGACTTCAGACGGGTCCAGGCACACCGAACTGTTCAGCGCGACAAAATGGCTCCCTCCAGCGTCGAACGAGTAAGTTTCTGGCCCGAACTTCTCTCGGTATAAACGCAGGCTCTCTGCCGTGGGCGTGTTGCCTACGTCACAATTGCCGGTTGTCAGATACAGTGGAATGCCGTCGTCAATTTGAGCTGAGATGCGCATGAGTTCAGTGTGCTGAATTTCATCGCTTGGGTCCTGAACAAGATCGCCCGTCACAACAACAAACGCGGGTTTCAGCCGATTGGCCGCTGCGATAGCTTTTTCGTACAGGGCTGTCTCCGGGAAAGTTCCATCGCCGGGACCCGCGCCACGAGCTTCGAAAAGCCCGAACTGCGGGTCGCTTAATTGGATAAAAAAGAACGGTTCAGTGCTGTTCGTCATTATTTCTCCTTTTGCTTCGGACGGAGCGAGTGTAGCAAGGGGTTTCGACACGGTCAACTGACCTGAAACACGTTTTCAGTTACCGGAGGATGCACAAAATCACACCTGTGCTATACTCCCACCGACACTCGAATCATCATTTTCGGAGGCACAAATATGACCACTCAAGGCTACGCCCGTCCAGAATTGCTGGCAGACACAGACTGGCTGGCAGAACACTTGGACGATCCCAACATTCGCATAATCGATTGCGACGAGTTCCCCGAGTATCGCCGCGCCCATATCAAGAACGCTGTGGGCATCCAGGTGCACCACTATATCAAGCACCCCGAATATCCCAACGACTCCCATGCCTACCCCTGGGTCGCCGAGCCTGATGTCATTAAGGAACTGATGGAAAAGATGGGCATCGGCGACGACACGCTTGTGGTTACCTACGATGCAAATGGCAGTCTTTCCGCCGCCCGATTTTGGTGGGTGCTGAATTACTACGGCCACACCAACGTGAAGGTGCTGAACGGCGGTTGGAGAAAGTGGTTCGACGAAGGCAAACCGACGTCAATGGGACGCCCGCCAGAGGCCA
>JASLRP010000284.1 GCA_030743915.1 SAR202 cluster bacterium
GTGACCACCGAGGACGAGTTGCGGCCTCTTCAGGATGCGGTCACCACAGTCCGTGTGGATGACACAATCCGAATGTACGTGGTCGCAATCACTCAGGCTACCCGTCAGCACGATGGCCTCTCGTTGGGAGTTAGTCCCAGAGCCGCGCTCTCTTTGTATAAAACCGCCCAGGCCAAAGCTGCCATTGATGGCCGAGATTTTGTGACTCCTGACGACGTCAAGGACATGGCCGAAACGGTCCTGGCTCATCGGATGATTTTGACTTCCAATTCGCGACTCAGAGGACGCACCACTGAGATGATCGTCGAAGAAACGCTGGATTCCGTGCCCGTGCCGATAGAGAGATAGCTCCCTTTGTTCAACCAGTTCTGGCACGACATCTGGATCACGCTATTCGTGATATTGATTATCATCGGAATTTTCGCGGGCCAGGGTCTCGTGATCGGTCTTGGAATGATGGGGATGTTAGTCGCCGGCATATCCTGGCTATGGAACAAGCTCTCCCTGGAAGAGGTGACCTACGAGAGGACAATCTCCCAGCCTCGCGTATTCATGGGTGAGGAGACCACGCTGTCGATCAGCGTCACAAACCGAAAACCGGTCCCATTGAGCCGACTGGAGATCGAAGACGAATTGCCCGAGGAAGTGCTGATCGAAGACGCGGATGTCGGCGCAAGCGCCAACCCAAACTCCAATGTGCTGCGCCACTCAACGTCGATGTCGTGGTATGAACGCATCAAGTGGGACTACACCGTCAAGTCTAACCATCGTGGATTCTATCGCATAGGCCCGGCCCGGATGGAGAGCGGAGACCTGTTCGGCTTCTTCAACAGCCGTCGGCGCGCCTCAGACAACGACTATCTGCTTGTGTATCCCAGGGTCGTGCCCCTGCCGGAACTGGGGATGCCTGCCGCCCGACCGCTGGGAGAGACGCGGGGTGGAATCTCCATATTCGAAGACCCCTCTCGACCCTCTGGAATCCGCGAATACCAGGTCGGGGACCCGATGAAAACCGTTGATTGGAAAGTCAGCGCGAAAATGCAGCAGCTTCAGGTGCGCACATTCGAGCCCAGCTCAACCTTCACGGTGATCCTCGTTGTGGTGGTTGAGACCACCGCTCGCTCGTGGGAGGGTTACAGTCCGGTCAACCTTGAGCGGGTAATTACGGCGTCTGCGTCCATTGCATCGTATGCGTCAGAGATGCAATACAGCCTGGGACTGTTCTCCAATGGCACTCCGATTCTGGCTGACAGACCGATGAAAGTCCCGGCGGCGCGGAACGTGGAACAACTGACCGTGATTCTCGAAGCGCTGGCCACAATCCGTCCCTTGCCCATCGGGCCCATGGCTCCCCAGCTAACGCAATACGCCCGGCAATTCCCCCTTGGCGTCACGCTGGTCATTACTGTCGCGCTGATAAACGACGATCTTCAGCAGGCCATTGCGGACCTCAGACGGCAGGGTTACAAACTGGTGGTCGTGTTCGTGGGCGACAAAGAGTGCCCGCAATTGCCCGACGGCGTGTTGGTTTACGACCTGAAAGAGCATTTCGACAGACTGGAGATGTCCAGTGAGTTTGGTCCAAGATAGAATTCTGATGGCCTCCAGCGCTGTGCTGGAGAGCATCTGGATGTACGCGATCGTGGCTGTGTTGGGTCTTGGAATGGGCCTGGGAGGCAGTCCTCTGACCTGGATTGCGGCGGTGGCGATTCTCGGAATATCGGTGATTGTTGCCCGAATGCTGGCGATAATCATCATGCACCCCATGCTGCCTTACATCCTTCAGATGACGATTGGCGTCCTGGTAATCTACCTTACGTTGGGAGGACAGGTGCAGCCTGAAGGGCAGGGGTTCAGCCTGGGGTGGATCAGCGCGTTGGGCGCCGAAGACCAGCCGCAGGACTACCGGCTCATGGTTGGGCTGACGTTCATCTTCGGCGTTATACTCTGGTGGCGAGGGGGCAGGCTGGCGTCGGTGGAATATCCACTGGACCATCTGAGCAGGAACTTCCGTATTGGCCTGCTGATACTGGCTCTGGCGGCCATATTCGAGATCGTTACCGTCGATAACCTCCACATATTTCCACTGATGTTCGTATTTTTCGGGGCGGGTCTCGCCGGCCTGAGCGCAGGCAATCTGATGCCTGCATCAGAGATGACCGTAGGCGCCCGATCGTGGCCTCGCGTAATCAGTGGAATCATCGTCGTTGTGCTGCTGGTGGGCTTGCTGTTCAGCCTCATGCAAAAAGGCTTTTTGAATTTTATATCCGCGCCTGCGACCGTCGTTCTCAACGCTCTGGCGACGGTCATTTTTTTTATTTTCATTGTTCCGTTTGTGTATCTCTTCGAGTTTCTGATCCGGGGATTCTTTTTTGTTTTCTCCAAACTCGCAGGGGAAGCGGAGCCTCTGGAACTGGAAACCACCGCAGGCTTGGGCGAGACGTTCCGACAAGCTCAAGAGCAGGCCGCAGACAAAGGCCCGTCGATGCTGCTTCAATTCCTGGAGTACACGGTGCTGGCTATCCTCATTCTGGCGGTGTTGTACTTCCTGGCTCGCTCTTTCCGTCGAAGAGTGCGGTGGCGGAGGGTGGATAAAGAGGGTGTCAGGGAGTCAGTTGCCGAGGACGCCGACGCCGCGATGGACCTGGGGCGTTTGCTGTTCAATCTGCTTCCGGAGCGATTCCGCAGAAAGAAAGCTCGCCAGGGCATGCGTCTGCCTGATGACGACGCGGATATTGTTGACGTGTTCAGAGTCTATTTTGGTATGCTGATGCTGGCGGAGGATCGCGGGCATCCGCGACAGATGAACCAGACTCCCACCGAGTATCAGTCAACACTTCAAGGGATATTCCCAGAACGGATCGTGCGGATGGTGACCGACGCGTTCAACCGCGCGTGTTACGGCCACAGACCGGCCTCCCGCGCTCAGATAGACGAGATGCGGCAAGGGTTGGACCGGGCCAGCCAGGAGGAATGACTCTCGGCAAGCCGCCGGGTTATCCGGATTCAGGTGTCAGGTTGATTTCGCATTGCGCGAGTCTAATTTGCCATGCGGAGTGGCGCTTGCGGCCGCGCGAGCGTCGCCGGCCGGCTCACAATGAACAAATGATGTCTGTGGTTTATCGGGACAAATCGCTGGGAACATGCGAACGGATTGAGCATCAGATTTCTCGCAAAGCGTTCGTTACCAGGACCGACGGACACCGGCAAACTTTACAAAGCTCGACCTACGACGATTCCGGCCATCGCCGCGATCAGACCCACGGCGATGCTTCCCAAAATGTTCATCGCGGCTTTTGGCAGATCAGGGGCGGTTGCCGTCTGCATCGTTGCGACGGTGAGAGTTGAGAACGTTGTGTACGACCCGAGAAATCCAACAGCCACCAGCATTCTGACACCAGCAGGCCAGGACGTGTGGTTGTCGGCTGTGGAGACGAACATCCCCAAAACAAACGAGCCGGTGATGTTGATGAAGAACACGCCCAGGAGGGAAGGGTGGCCCAACGCATTTGCGACCGCTCTGTCCACGGCATACCGGGACACGGCGCCCATAGCGCCGCCTAACGCTATTAACAGCCACAGCATCTCGCGAGTACCCGTTAGCCTCTGGGCAGGCCGAGGCCGCGAGTCGCTATGATGTTGCGCTGAATTTCCGATGTGCCTCCCCGGATGGTCAGTGATATGGAGTCCATCCACTCCAGGGCCAGCCGTCCGTCGTAGTACGCCCACTTGGAGCCTTTGTCCAGCGTTCCGTACATGCCGGCCATTCGGATTCCCAGTTCCCGGATTTTCTGGCTGATTTCGCTTCCCATCATCTTGGACACTGAGGCCTCGCGGTTGGGCACAAGCCCCTGGCTTTGCATCCAGCCCACGTTATAGGCTATGGATCGTCCGGCTTCGTTGGCGACATAAAGCTCGGCAAGCATTTTGCGAATTACAGGATTTTCGGCCAGAGGCCGTCCGTTAACCTGCACTTCTCTGGCCAGTTCCGCCAATTCCTCCAGAGCGCGCTGGTTGCCCGCGTAACGGGCCACGCCTGACCGCTCGAAGTCAAGCGTCGTTGCGGCCACATACCAGCCTCGGTTCTTCTCTCCAATCATATTGCGCTTGGGCACGCGCACGTTCTCGAAAAACACCTGGTTGAAATAGTGGACGCCGAACATGTTGGTGATGGGCTGAACATCCAGCCCCGGAGTGTCCATATCAAGAATGAACACGCTGATGCCTCGGTGCTTGGGAGCTTCAGGGTCGGTCCGGGCCATGAGGTAAAAGTGCGACGCTCGGTGAGCGCCGCTGGTCCAGATCTTCGATCCATTCAGAACGTAGTCGTCTCCGTCCTCCACGGCTCGAAGCTGGAGGGAAGCGAGGTCGGACCCGGACTCCGGTTCACTGAAACCCTGGCAGTAAACTGCAGATGCATTGGCGATGCTGGGCAGGTACTCGGCTTTTTGTTCCTCGGTTCCGAATATCATTAACGTGGGGCCGACAAGATCGGTGCCTGTCGATGCGTCGCGGGTTGGCGCTCGGAAATATGCCATTTCCTCGCTGTAAATCATCTGCTCTATGTGAGGACGGGCCTGTCCTCCGTATTCCTCAGGCCACGCAAGCGTCAGCCAGCCTTTGTCCGCCAACTTGGAAGTCAGTTCTCGGATGTGAGGCCAGTTCTCGTCTAGGAAATAAGAGTCAGGGTCGATGCCCCGCCACTCATCGCCTAGATTCTCCTTCAGGAAATCACGAACTTCCTGCCGGAAAGCCTCTTGCTCGTCTGTGAATCGAAAGTCCATTTATGTTGCCTTTTAGATATTTCTGTACGTTCGCTCGTTTCGCCGTAGGATATCGGTCACTACCACTTCACTTTCGGCGTCGGTCACCTTATAGATGACTCTCCAATCTCCGACGCGAATTCGATGAGTATCGCCAACGAGATGTGTAACACCACGCGGTCGAGGATCGTTTTCGAGAGAAGTCATCGCGCTGACAATGCGTCCTAAATCACGACCTCTGATGCGTCTCAAGTGTCGTGTCGCTCGCTGAGTGAGCGTGACGTCATACATCTCAGAGTTCGAGCTCCCTCTTGAGATCTTCAAGCGAGATGGCGCTGGACGGATCTTCCCGATATTTCCTCATCTCTTCTTCAGCTATGCGTATGTCCTCCAAATCCTCCTCGGTGAACTCCCACAACTGTCCTTCAATGTACCGATTTGCGGCGACTGCCGCCGTGGCACCATCTCCTGCCGAGGTGACTAGTTGGGCGGCGGAGTGCTGACGGATGTCGCCTGCCGCAAACAGCCCTGAACTCGAAGTCTGCATCCAGATGTCGGTGGGGACATGGCCGCCGTTGTCCAACTCCACCACGTTGGACAGGAAATCGGAGTTCGGTTCCAGTCCCACGTAGATGAAAATGCCCTGGAGGTCAACACGAGACGTCTCACCCGAAGTCAGGTCGGTGACGCTCACGCCGTTCACCTCTCCGTCATCCACTCCGTGAATGGCACCGACGGAGGTTTCCCATCTAATCTCCACTTTCGGGTTCGACAAGACCCTGTCCTGCAAAACCTTCTGGCCCAAGAATTTGTCATCCCTCACGAAAACGATGACTTTGGAGGCATACTCGGTCAGAGTCATCACCTCGTCCAGAGCGGAGTCGCCTGCTCCCACGACCGCGACCACTTGATCCGTGAAGAATCCGCCGTCACATGTGGCGCAATAGGACACGCCGGCGCCGTGGAGTTCTTCCTCGCCCGGCACGCCCAACTTTCTGAGTGTGGAGCCGCCAGCGATGATGACTGCCTTGGCTTCGATCTCGCCGTCGTAGGTCTCGACGGTCCAACCAGGGTCGTTGGCCTTCAAACCGGTAACCTCGGAGAGCTTGATCTCCGCGCCGGCCTGATCAGCCTGCTCCTGAAGTTTGGGGCCTAACTCGAACCCTGTAATTCCTTCGGGAAAACCAGGATAATTCTCGATCTTCTCGGCGTTGATGATCTGGCCGCCTGTCATCATTCGCTCTAACACGGTGGTCTTGAGACCCGCCCGGCTGGCATACATTCCAGCGGTCAGCCCTGCGGCGCCCCCGCCGATAATCACCACGTCGTATGCGTTGTCAGTCATCGGATTCTCCTGAATTGGTATTTGTTATGCCTGGACACAAACCCCGCACCCCAACAGCGTCAGGGTGCGGGGTGTTAACCTACATCGGCGATCGGTTGTCTCGAATTCGGAAGATTTACAGCAGTCCCTGGTTTCTCACCTGGCCGAGCGCTTTCTCGAAGGCTCCAATCGTAAAGTCGATGTCCTCTTCCGAGTGAGCTGCTGTCAGGATGAATCGCGTGCTGGATGCGACGCCCTCGTTCATCAGAGCGAGGTTGAGTTGTCGAGTGCGCTCGGCGTTGCCAGCCTGTGCCCTTTGTTCGGCTGTCAGCACGCAGTATTCATTGTCGCACTCGTGGTCAACGCCAAGCTGAAGGAACATCAGCGAGGTGATTCCCGTGGCGCATCCCGGAATCTCCATGCGACCCAGCAGGTCGTTGAGTCCGTTCTTTAATTGCAACGCTCTGGCGTCGGCGGTCTCGTTGATTGGGGTCGTGGCAACCAACTCCAGCGCCTTGATGCCCGCGGCGGCTGACAGAGGGTTGGCGTTGAACGTTCCGTTGTGGGCGATGCGGCCCGTGCTGTTGTACTCAGCGTCGCCAGGGCGCTCCTCAATCATGTTGATGATGTCGGCCTTGCCAGCGACGGCGCCGCCCGGCAGTCCGCCGCCCAGAATCTTGGCCATTGTGGTCATGTCAGGGGTGATGCCGAAATACTCTTGCGCTCCGCCCTTGGAGACTCGGAAACCAGTCACAACCTCGTCAAAGATCAACACCACCCCGTAGCGGGTCGTGACCTCGCGCAGTTGCTCAAGGAAGGAAGGCATTATCGGAATAGCGCCCATGTGCGCGCCCGTTGGCTCAAGAATGACAGCGGCGATGTCATCGTTGTCCTTGAGGGTTTGTTCGAAGGTCTCAATGTCGTTGGGCGGCAGGACGATCATTGTGTTGAGCGTTTCCTGCGGAATGCCGCCGATTCCCTCACTGCCGGCCACCAGATAGTCGCTCCAGCCGTGGAAGTGGTCGTCGAACTTGATGACCTTGGATTTGCCCGTGTAGGCTCGCGCCATGCGAATCGCCATCATGTCGGCCTCGGTGCCGGAGCTATGGAACCGCACCTTCTCCGCGCTGGGAATAAGCTCACGCACCCAGTTGCCCCACTGGATTTCCAAGTCTGTCGAGCCGGAGTAATGCGTCCCCATTGCCATCTGGTCCTGGACAGCCTTCACGATGTCGGGATGGGAGTGTCCCAGAATGAGAGCGCCGTGGCCGGGGAAGTAGTCGAGTATTTTGTTGCCGTCAACGTCGTATTTGGCCGAGCCTTCAGCGTGAGTGAAGTAAAGCTGGAAGGGGTTCAGCTTGCGGGCGTCGTGGGTGACTCCATTGGGGAACAGGCCCCGGGCATTGTCGTGACGTTCGGCTGAGCCGGGGTGAATGTCGTAATAGCGTTGTTCGATGGGTGACAGTGAGACCATATTTCGCTCTCCAAGTGTGTGATTGGAATCGTCGGCGACGTTAGTTGTATTATAGCTGTCGTGAGGGAATTCGCAACGGCATGGAATTGACAATCCAATCCGGCTTATCTTCAGAATTTGCAGGAACACATGACATTCGAAACGACCGATAAAATCGCGTCCGAAGACCTGATCGAATGGACGTTGGCGCGCAGGTGGATCGCGCTGGGCGCCGTGTTCGGACTGCTGGGCGTTGTGGCCGGAGCAGCGGGCACGCACCTGCTGGAATCTCGCTTGGACGCCGACTCTCTTGACACCCTGGAAACAGCCATCCGGTTCCAGATGTACCACGCGCTGGCCCTGCTGGTCGTAGGAGCGTTGGCCGGAACGTGGGGACACCGCATGCTGAATCTGACAGGATGGCTGTTCACGGCAGGCGTGGTTTTGTTCTCTGGAAGCCTGTACCTTCTGTCTTTCACAGACGTCGGAGCATTCGGCGCGGTGACCCCTTTCGGAGGGCTTGCTCTAATATTGGGATGGGCATCATTGCTGATCGCGGCCCTGAATCGTTAGCTCAGAAATCCAATCAACACAAATGCAGTATGGAGTACGAAGGGGAGTCAGATGATTACACGAATGAACCACACCGGATTCGTAGTCTCGGACCTGGAGAAATCCATGGATTTCTATATAAACGTCGTGGGCCTCAAATTGGTCAGGCAGATAGAGCGC
>JASLRP010000285.1 GCA_030743915.1 SAR202 cluster bacterium
ACCGAGAACCCGTCCTTCGAAGTTGTGTCTCCCCTTCTATCAAGGGCCACGGTCTATGATCTCAAACCTCTGTCGCAGGGTGAAATCAGGCAAATCATAGGCATGGCGCTTCGGGACAAACGTTCCGGTCTGGGCGGTTTGGATTTGAAGCTGGACGATTCTGGCATGGAAAGCATCGTGAACCTGTCCAATGGCGACGCCAGGAACGCGCTGAATACGCTGGAATTGGCGGCTCACGCCGCCCGCCCTGACGCCTCTGGAACTCGATTCGTGGACGCCGAAGTCGTGGAATCTGCCGCCCAGCGCAGAATCGCCAGATACGACAAAGACGGCGAACTGCACTATGACACAATTTCAGCATTCATCAAGTCGGTGCGATCCTCCGACCCGGACGCGGCGATCTACTGGCTAGCTCGAATGATTGAAGGCGGTGAGGACCCGCTGTTCATCGCTCGCAGGCTCGTCATTCTGGCGTCTGAAGATATCGGTATGGCGGACCCAAACGCGCTGACTCTAGCTGTCAGCGCACAGCAGGCGGTCCATTTCGTCGGGATGCCCGAGGGCAGGATTGTTCTGGCGGAAGCGACTGTTTATCTCGCCTCGGCTCCCAAGAGCAATGCCTCCTACGCCGCTATCAACGCCGCGTTGGAGGACGCGCGGAACACGCGGAATGATCCCGTCCCTTTGCACCTCAGAAATGCCGTTACGGGCTTGATGAAGGACATGGGATACGGCAAGGAGTACAGGTACGCCCACGACTACGATGGCAACTTCACTCCGATGCAGAATCTGCCGGACAACCTGAAGGGGCGCAGGTACTACAGACCCGGCGACCAGGGATACGAGATCGAAATTTCAGACCGGCTGAAAAAGTGGTGGGGAACAGGCGAAAAGGATGATCATGACGGCGGTTGATCCCCCTGCGATTTCAAGGCTTCTGAATCGGGAGGGTCCTGGGCCGGAATGGCATCGAGTTGCCTGCGATGTCGAAAGATTCTCAGAGAGTTCAGTATGACCACTCCTCCCCCAATGGCAATTGCAACCGGTGCGCCTACCGCGCTGGCGATCGCTCCGGTGTGGAATCCAGCCAACCCCGTGACCCCCCACATCATGGTCTGAAAGCTCAAGACCCGGCCCCGAAGCTCGTCAGGCACCGATGTCTGGAGCAGCGTGTTGATCGTCGTTTCAAACACCAACACGGAGGCATACGCTCCTGCCATAAACGCCAACGACAAAACCAGCCATTGAGAGCCTGCGAACAAGACCAGGAATATCCCGAATCCCATGCACCCGCCGATCATCAAGTTCGACTTGTTTCGAATATCGCCAACATTTGAGATGATTACCGTCGTCACCGTAGCCCCGGCAGACCCTGCCGCTAACAGATATCCCAAGCCCGACGCGCCGGCGTCCAGCACGTCTCGTGCCATCACTGGCAGCATTGCTTCGTGTGCCCATCCGAACGCTTCTGTTACAAACACCATTGCAATCAACGTGCGGATGAGTGGTGTCCGGACAACGTAACTTACTCCCTGTCGCAGGTCTTCCACAGGCGATGAGCTGGTCCGTTTGGTGGGTGGCGGCGAGCGCAAGATCACCATGAATCCAGCCGAAGCAGAAAACCCGACAGCAATCATCACATACGCCCAACCGATTCCCACCGAACCGACAACCGACCCTGCTATCAGAGGGGCGACGATTCCGGCGGCAGTCATCCCGGCGAACCGAGCGGCTGTCGCCGACAGAAGTTTCCCTCTGCCGACCACGTCCAATGTCAGAGCCATCATGGCTGGGATTGCGAACGACACCGCCAGACCTTCGGCGAATGCGACGACAAGAACGTGCCACAATCTGACATTGTCGGTCATTATCAAGGCAATCAATGCCACCGCGCCAACGAACCGGATGGAGAGGCCAAGCAACACCAGGTTCCGCCGCCCAAACCGATCAACCAGCACCCCGCCGAAGACCGAGAACATCGTCAGCGACAAGCCGGCTGCGCCAGAAGTGGCCCCGACCCAGAATGCCGAATCGCTTACCTGCAAAGCCAGCCAACCGTGGACGGTGAAATAGGTTATCGCCGCCAAATCGCTGAACACGCCAGCGATCCAAAAAATCCTGAACTGTTTATTTTCCAATATCAGGCGCAAAGCCAATCCTCAGACAAACAAAAAAAGAGATGGGCCGAACGGCCCATCTCACTCTAACTGATAATTGTCTCAGGCTGGTAATCTCAGGATGTCGTCTCTTGGTAGGCGGAGCCGAATACATCCAGAGTGTAGTCAATGTCCTCTTCGGTGATCCCGTAATGAGTGACAAACCTCCAACGTTTTTGAGGGCCGCCGCCCAGCACTCCGCGCTCGCTCAGTTTCCGAGCGAAAGCAGAGCGATCTGGATGATCAACCTCAAAGAACACCAGATTCGTGTGAAGGCTCTCGGGGTCAATGCTAAGGCCGTCGATCTCTGCCAGACCGTTCGCCAGTTTGCGGGCGTTTGCGTGATCGTCGGCCATGCGATCAACCATCGTGTCCAGGGCCACAATGCCAGCCGCCGCGATGATTCCGGCCTGCCTCATACTGCCGCCCACGATCTTTCGCCATTTTCGCGCTTGCGCAATATACTCTTCCGTGCCGCAAATGACTGACCCGACTGGGCAAGCCAGTCCTTTGGAAAGGCAGAAAGTGAGTGAATCAACATCTTTGACCAGCTCTGAAACCGGAGCTTCCAGCGCCACAGCAGCGTTGAATACTCTGGCCCCATCCATGTGAACGGGAACGTCGGCTCCATGAGCGACATCCGCGATCAGCTTAATATCGTCTGGACTCAGCACGGTTCCGCCAGCGCCGTTGTGGGTGTTTTCGACGGCTACAACAGCGGTCCGGGTGAAGTGGACGTTGGCGGGTTTTATTGCCCCGGCTACATCGTCCGGGTCCAGCATCCCGCGTTCATCGTTTGGGATGGTCTGAAAAGCGACACCCCCCAGGGCCGAGACGCCGCCCGCCTCGCTTCGGAATATATGAGCTTTGTCACCGAGAATAATTTCGTCCCCGCGCCCCGCGTGGGCCAGCACGGACACCAAATTCCCCATCGTGCCGCTCGCCACGTAAACGGCGGCCTCTTTCCCCAATCTTTCAGCGGCCATAGCCTCCAGTTTGTTCACGGAGGGATCTTCACCGTACACGTCATCACCGATTTCCGCCTCGAACATGGCGCGTCGCATCTCTGGCGTTGGATGCGTCACCGTATCGCTGCGCAAGTCAACCTGCCTCATGTGTTACCTCCTGATAAAAAACAGCATTAATTCAAGAACGGGAACAATTCTAACAACACCGCTTGTCAAACACCATAGGCTCACCTAAGATTGAACTGTCAATGCCTGAAACCGGCTGGAGTTGCATGCCTCAACAAGACATAGTGTTCGACAGTATGGGCCTATCTATTCAAGGTATTTTGGAATGTCCAGACTCGGAGGAAAAATCGCCAGGCGTTGTCATCTGCCACCCTTCTCCCCAGTTCGGAGGTGACATGGCGAACAACGTCGTCATGGGCATAAAAGAGAAGTTGAATGCAGCCGGATTCGCGACACTCAGATTCAACTTTCGGGGCGTCGGAGCCAGCGAGGGGACCCACGACAAGGGCGACGGAGAAGTTGATGACGCTATCGCAGCGCTATCCGCAATGGAGTTGGAGGACGTTGTGGACTCCTCCCGACTCGGAATCGCCGGTTACTCGTTTGGAGCGTCGATGGCCCTTCAGGCTGCGTTGGACTCCAGCCTTCCGCTGGCGGTGTTCTCCGTCGCATGCCCAATTGGACCATTCAGAGCGTTGTCTTCTAGAGAGATACTCCAGCCGAAGATGCTGATCCTCGGAGACAGCGACCATGACTTTCCGGTCGGAGAGTTCAAATTCCTGACCAAACGGTTTTCTCAACCTAAAGAATCTACCGTCATCACAAACGCCGATCACTTCTTCCGAGGATTTGAAACTGAGGTCGGAGGAATGGCCTCTGCATTCTTCTCTGAAATACTCGGCGGAAATCACTCCAGCGACTAAATTGCGACAATCAGCGATTTCATTTCAAAGCAAACGTCTGAATCTGGAGGGGATAATCTCCTTTCCCGATGATCTCAAAGGCAATGTTCCAGCAGTGGCTGTGTGTCACTCTCACCCGATGTTAGGGGGCGCGTTCAGCGATCCTGTGGTGGTGGAAATTTGCCGAGCGGCCAACGACCTGGGCATGGCAACGCTGAGGTTCAACTTTAGAGGTGTGGGCGAAAGTCAGGGCGAATTTACCAACGGCAGCGAAGAGCATCACGATGCCAAGACGGCGCTGGATGTGCTTCGGAAATGGCCCGGTGTGGACCGCAAGCAAGTGGCGCTGGCCGGATACTCTCTGGGGGCAGCGGTGGTGCTGGAATCTTTGAAAGAATTCAAGCATGCTCGCGCGCTGGCGTTTGTTGCGCCCACGGTAAAATCTGTTCAAAACGACAGGTTCAAAAGAGACAAGCGGCCACGGCTCGTCGTGGCCGGAGGCAATGATCGGGTCGCGCCATCCCTTGAAATCCAGCGGGCTTTGGACGAAGCTCGACAGCCACTCAGGTTCGCCGAAGTGGCGAACGCAGACCACAGCATGCGAGGCCATGAGACGGAGATCGCCCGCATCGTCGCCGATTTCATATCTGAATCACTTACATAAATATCTGTACCACAGGAGGGCCAGACAGTGCAGCAAGAGTCTAAATTCCGACGCGAGCAGGATTCCATGGGTGAGTTCGACGTCCCAATCGACGCCTACTACGGCGCAAACACCATGCGGGCAGTATTGAACTTCCCCATCAGCGAACTGAGATTTCCACGGTCGTTCATCCGGGCGATCGCGTCAACGAAGTTGGCCGCCGCCCAGGTCAATGTCGAGTTGGGCGCCCTGGACACTCAACTGGCCGATGCTATCGTCAGCGCCGCCACGGAAGTTGCAGATGGCAAGTTCGATGACCAGTTCGTGGTCGATATCTTCCAGACCGGCTCCGGGACATCAACGAACATGAACGCGAACGAGGTCATTTCCAATAGGGCTATCGAGATTCTCGGCGGCGAGAAAGGCTCTCGCACGCCTGTCCATCCCAACGACCACGTCAACATGGGCCAATCCTCCAACGACGTGATCCCCACCTGCATTCACGTCGCGGCGCTGGGAGCCCTTCACTCTTCCCTCATCCCTGCCTTGAGGCAGCTTCAAAGCGATTTGGAGAAAAAGGCTGACGAGTTCATGTCGGTCATCAAAACAGGCAGAACGCATCTCCAGGACGCCACGCCCATCAGACTCGGACAAGAATTCCTCGGATACGTGGGGCAGATAGAGCGCGGAATCCAGCGAACGGAAACAGCCACTGCCGAGCTATCAGAGGTGGCGCTGGGTGGCACAGCTGTCGGGACCGGGGTCAACGCTCATCCCGAGTTCGCAACCCGTGTCTGCGCCAAACTCTCAGAGTTGCTGGGCGTGGATGTGCATGAGACATCCAACCACTTCCAAGCGCAAAGCACCCTGGACAACATCGTGGCGGCCAGTGGAGGACTGAAGACCATCGCGGTCAGCCTGATGAAAATATCCAACGATATCCGCTGGATTGGGTCTGGGCCCCGAGGCGGTTTCGGAGAGATTATGCTGCCTGAAGTGCAGCCCGGAAGCTCGATAATGCCCGGAAAAGTCAATCCGGTCATTCCAGAATCTGTCTGCCAGGTGGCGGCTCAGGTGATCGGAAACGACGCATCTATCGCTGTCGCGGGCCAATCAGGCAACTTCGAAATAAACGTCATGATGCCCGTTGCAGCCTACAACCTGCTCCAGTCCATTGACCTTCTGGCCGCGTCTGCCAAGAATCTTGCCGAGCAGTGCATCAGTGGGCTTGAGGCAACCAGCGCGGGCCCTGACATGGTGGAACGAGGTCTTGCGATCGTCACGGCGCTTGTGCCTCACATTGGTTACGATGCGTCAGCGGCAATAGCTCATGAAGCCCAGGAAACCGGCAAGACGGTG
>JASLRP010000286.1 GCA_030743915.1 SAR202 cluster bacterium
CTGGGACCACTTCAGATTCATCGACACTGAGCTTTTCTGCGACTACGGCCTGAACTCGCTCCAATACTGTTGCCACTGTGCTACCTCCGTGGGAGAAATGATGAATTTACGAAAACTATCGGTTGGCGCTGGTTTCCATCACCGACCCCAACACTCCGTTGACAAACTTGGGGGAACTCTCTGACCCGAAAACCTTCGCCAGCTCCACCGCCTCGTTGATGGCAACCTTGGGCGGGGTTTCGTTGTCCATGACCATTTCGTATATGGCCATGCGCAACAGGTTGCGGTCAACAACTGCCATCTGATTCATAGGCCAGCTTGGCGCAAATCCTGAAATTATTTTATCTATTTCTGGGAGTTTTTCAAGGACGCCTCTAGAGAGTCCCTGAAGGAACTCCTCCGCTGAGGGAGAGAAATTCTCGTCCATGACCCGGCGGTTCAGGACATCCTGCGCTTCGTGACGCACAGAATCGACTTCGCACAGCACTTGAAGAGCGGCGATACGGCTCAGGCGCCTGGAAGTCGAGACTTTCGTGTATGTCATATTTGTTACCACGTTCACGAATGACCCGCCGGCATGTCTTGCGCAAACGGGGGGCGGGTCATCGACCCGCCCTCACATCCCTATTCTAGGAGTTATTCTCGCACATTTTCTAACGCGTGCGAAAATATTTTTCTTTTATTTAGTTCCGGCGCAGTTTCATGATGGATTCCAGGTCTGCGACGTTGGCGATCTCCGCTCTGCGGTTGATTCGCTTGACCATTCCACTGAGGGCGCGACCGGGGCCGATCTCAATGAAGCTATCGACGCCTGTGCCCATCATGTAATCTACTGACTGCTTCCACTGGACGCATCCAGACACCTGGGCGATCAACTCTTCTTTAATGCTGTCGGCTGTGTCCAGAGCGTCGGCGGTGCAGTTGGCGACGATGGGGACCGTGGGGTTGTGGAAGTCCATGCTATCGATGGCCTCAACCAGGCCGGCTCGGGCAGGCTCCATGAGACCGGAGTGGAAGGCTCCGCCCACTCGAAGAGCGATGACCTTCTTTGCTCCTCGGGCCTCTGCCAGGTCCATCGCCTGAGCGATGCCCATGCGGTCGCCGCTGATGACAATCTGTTCGGCGGTGTTGATGTTGGACACCCACACGCCTGTCTCGCGGGCCACTTCCTCCAGGGCCATCTGGTCCAGGCCCAGAATGGCCGCCATTGTTCCGGGGTTCTGGTCGCACGCTTCCTGCATTAGCTGGCCGCGCATTTGCACCAGCTTTGCGGTGTCGGCAACGTCCAACACGCCGGACACGGCCAGCGCTGTGTACTCGCCCAGACTGTGGCCTGCCATGACCACGGGCTGAGGCATCTCGTTGAGGTCAAGGTTTTCTTCCATCGCCTTTACGCAGGCGAGGCTGACAGTCATGATACCCGGTTGGGCGTTGATGGTCTGCCTGAGATCGTCCTCGGGGCCTTCGAACAGGACCTTTGTGAGGGACCTGCCAAGAGACTCGTCAACCTGGTCGAACACTTCTCTCGCCGCCGCCGAGCTATCGTACAACTCTTTCCCCATTCCAACCGCCTGCGCCCCCTGACCGGGAAACAGGTACGCAACCTTTGGTCCCTGGGCTTTCGTCTGGAAGGTCAAAGTCATCAAAAACTCCTAATATTCCTGTAATTGTTTAGACCAATACCTTTGGCAATCAATGATATTAGTAAAATGGCGATGCCAAAGGCCTGATAAAAGCTAAATTATGGAGTCCGTCGGCACGACTTCTCTGCCGTTGTAGTAGCCGCAACTGGGGCAGACCCTGTGAGGGAGCCTGACGCTGCGACATTGTGGGCAGGTCGAGATAGCCATGCGCTTGAGGAAGTGGTGGGCCGCCCGCCCGCCCTTTCGCTTCTTAGAATGTTTTTTCTTTGGAAGTGGTGGCATTTTGTTTCCTTTATTATCAGCGGCCTTTCACGTTGGGTCGGGCCGCGCTGGTTAAAGCCGTTGGTCAGTCGTCCTGTGAAACGTTACTCACCATATCCAGCAGCGCTCCCCATCGCGGGTCACGAGGGGTGGTGTCGCACTGGCAGGCGGCATCATTCAGGTTTACCCCGCAGTTGGGGCAGAGACCGGCACAGTCTGATTTGCAAAGAGGTTTCATAGGAAGGTCTAGCGAGGCATACTCCTGGACCATGGGTGTCAGGTCCAGCATCTGATTTTCGTCTATATATAGCGTGTCTTCGTCAGCATCTTCGGGCTGCGTCCGGTCGCCTGTGGCGGGATCGAGAGCAGGAAAATACTCCTCCTCAATATCCATATGCACCGATTGACTGAACGGCGCCAGGCACCTGTCGCATTCATTGACCACATCTGAATTAAATGAGGCGCTTACCCAAACACTCCTAGTTGTTTTCAGTAATTTGACCTCACCAGAAACGAGGTCTTCCCTGGAACTATCGAGGAGGCCAATTCGTTCGTCCATCTGGTACTCCCGGACGGACCCGCTGGCTTCCATTAGAAGTTGCGACACATTCAGGAGCATTCCGAACACCCCCTAATGATGGATATTAACCCAAAACGTATCTAATGAAGTTTAGGGATGTGTACTGTTAGTGTCAAGATTCACACTGTTCTTATATTAGTCAAAATCCCGTAAAAAGCAAAATTTCGCGTCAAGAGAGGCCAACCCGCCCCACTCCGCCGACTGCTCCGTCTCCGACAAGAAAGCCTCGAATGTCGTCGGCGTACTTGACCTCGGAATCGTCTTCAGGCTCGTAACCCAGGACTTTGCGCGCGCTGGTCAATGACCAGAAGGCGCGGGTGTTGTTGCTGATGCCATAGACCACCAGCCACGGGACGTCGTGTTCGTTTTCGATGTTGGGAGTCTCTGACGCCTTGACGAAAAGCTGGGTGATGTCGCGAGGGCTGATATACGCACCCAGGTCTCGCTTATAGTTGGCGGCATCGCCGTTGTAGCTGGCCAGGTCGATGTCGCGGGGCGCGCCGATCCTGACCATGACGACTCCCATCCTGCGCTGGTCGCTCTGGGAGCCACCGGTGTGGTCCTCTCCACCGCTGGACCTTCCGAACCCCATTCCTCCGCAGGCGAACAGGAAGCCCATGTGTTCATAGGTGGCCTTGGCCCAGCCGTAGAAGTTGTCGGATAGAGGGAGCCTGTAAGGGTCGAGCGACTCCATCTTGCGCTGGTGGATGAGGTTATGCTCGTACCAGTCGGAGGCGTGGTTGGAGCTTGCGATGACAACGCGGGGCACTCCGGCATCGTACGCCGAGCGCAGAACGTTGTAGGCCATCTCGACATTTTGCTGTTCTTCGGCGAAGTGGTCCAAAGGGTTGTCTGCTGTCCTGCGCTTGTAGCCCAGATGCACCACAGCGTCCACGCCCTCGAATAGGTGGGCGTACTTGGAGCGGTCCGGATCGATGAGGTCGGCAATCTCTACGCCTTCGACCCTGTCTCCGTTGCGGTTCACCTCGTTGACGTCCACCAACACCATCTCGTAGTTCTCTCGGAAGGTGGGCAAAAGCTGGTTTGCGATGTATCCGGTGGCGCCGGTCATCATGACTTTGTTGACCATGTATAAGCTCCTTCGGTGGATGTCAGCTAACAGAATTGGTAGGTCGCATTGGCGTTGCAGATTGTAACAGGTAAGCTGCCACGCTGAGCCGAGGCGAAGCATCTGGTCGATCCGAATCAGGCGCCTTCATGATTACGACCAGATTCTTCACATCCGTTCAGAATGGCGGGTTCTGACGATTGAGCGTCTTTCTGATCAGACAGGCTGAATGCTGTCAACTACGCATCCACCTCGATGCGCAAGCGCTTGTTAATCCGTCCCTTGCTCTCGTGGCCGACGACTCGGATGTGCCCGACCTCGCTGGTGTTATGGACGTGCGTGCCGCCGTCAGCCTGAAGGTCCAGCCCTGTGATGTCCACGGTGCGTATCTCCGTGATCTGAGGAGGCAGCAGGTTGATCTTGGTGCGGATGAGGTCTGGTATCTCGAACGCTTCCTCTCGCGAGAGGTTGCCTATCTCGATGTCCCTGGCGGCCTCGACCTCTTTATTAATGAGGCCCTCGACCTCGTGGGCGAACTCGGCAGTCATGTTCTCGAACTCGAAATCCATCCGGGCCTTGAGAGGCTCCATGTTGCCTCCGGTGACCTGTGCTTGATAGTCGCGCCACACCACGCCGCAGAGTATGTGCAGGGCGGTGTGCGTGCGCATAAGCTGGTAGCGACGCTCCCAGTCCAGAACGCCGTGGACCTTCGTTCCGACAGTCGGGAACTCGCCGTCCAGCTCGTGGACATACTCGCCGTCGGTGCGCCGGATGCGTTTGACTCTGACCTCGTTGTCTCCGAACGTCAGCGTTCCGGTGTCGGGAGGCTGACCGCCTCCGCCGGGGTAGAACGCGGTGCGATCAAGCACAACACCCTTGCCCGCGACCACCGTAACCTCGGCGTCTAACTCTTGGAGGTAGCTGTCCTCTTAGCACAGGATATCTGTCATTACTTCATCCCTAAAAAACATCGCTCAGAGGCGCCACTATGGCGCCTCTGAGCGTAACTCGATACTCTGAACCGACTCTAGTCGTGCGGCTCCTCGTTGGTGAGGACCAGGCTGCCGGCGGCCATGAACATGCCTCCGACACCCTGGACAAAGGACGTCTTGACGCCTTCGACCTGGTGGGCGGCCTCGCCTCGGACCTGGCGCACCGCCTCCTGGATGGCGTACATGCCGTACATGCCCGAGTGGGTGTAGGACAGGCCGCCGCCGTTGGTGTTCATCGGCAGTTTGCCTCCGGGAGAAGTATTGCCCTCTTCGACGAAAGCTCCGCCCTCGCCTCGACCCACGAAGCCCAGGTCTTCAAGACCGTAGATGGGCAGGTGCGCGAAGGCGTCATAGACCATCAGGTGGTCAATGTCGTCGTGGCTGACGCCTGATTCCTCGAAGGCCTTTTTGCTGGAGGTCTGGAACGCCGCCGAGTGGGTCATGTCGTACATCTGGCTGACGACAGGGGTCTCCACTGACTCGCCCGTGCCCATGACGTAAACGGGCGTTGTGGGGAAGTCTTTGGCTCTTTCAGCGCTGGTCAGAATAAGCGATCCGCCGGCGTCGGTCACCAGGCAGCACATGAACAGGTTGAACGGGTAGCAGATCATCCGGCTGTTGAACACGTCGTCGGTGGTGATCAGGTCGCCGAACATGGCCCTTGGCACTTTGTTGGACCATTTGCGCTGGGCGACGGCAACCGAAGCCAATTGCTCAAAGGTCGTGCCTGTTTCCTTCATGAACCGCAGGACGCCCATGCCGAAAAGGGAGGGAGGTCCCGTAGGGCCATAGATGCTCTCGAACTGGCCGGGGTAGGAGTTGTCGCGCTGGCCGCCGCCGCGTCTGGCTGTTCCCACGCGACTGCGCCCGCTTTCGCCCATAGCGCAAAGGACTGTTTCGCACAGGCCCGAGGCGATGGCAGCGGCGGCGTGCCGAACGTGGATGAGGAACGATGTCCCGCCCACCGATGTGTTGTCGACCCACTTGGGAACTATGCCCAGGTAGTTGGCGAGGATGGCCGGGTTCATGGTGCTGGAGATGCCGTCTATCTGGTCAACGCCGATTCCGGCGTTTTGCATGGCGTTGACGGCGCCGTCGATGTGAAGTTGGGTCTCTGACATCTCTGGAAGCACGCCGATCTCAGTGGTCTCGGACGCTCCCACTATTGCTGTCTTGTATCTTAGTGACATTTTTGTATTCCTTCTGAAGATAGCTTTCAGCTATCAGTTTTTCGATTTATTCCCCGATGTGT
>JASLRP010000287.1 GCA_030743915.1 SAR202 cluster bacterium
CCCCGGCCATGCGCGTTCCGAGTTGCAGCCAAGTTGGTCACCGGACGGAAAGTTCATTGTTGAGTTGATGAAGTGGCCGGCAGACTCCAACGACTACGAGGTAGTCAAGATCAACCTGGAGACCAAAGAGATTACGCCACTGACGGTCAACTCTTTCGGCGAAGCCCAGCCTCACTGGGGGCCGGTTGCTCAAAGGGAAGGCATTTGGCGACAGGTGTCACCATTCGGCAGCCCTCCGACCCCTGTGGCTGGCGCGTCAGACGCTTTCGACCCTGCAACCCGCACATGGCACATATTCGGCGGCCACACAGGCTCATCCGAGACTGGACAATTCTGGAGGTATGACGCGGAAAACAACAGGTGGGATTCAATCATTCCGTTCGGACCCACTCCCTCATCTCGAACCCGGGGAGCCATCGTATGGGACGATTCTAACAATCGCATGCTGATGTATGGCGGAGCGCCATGCAGCGGAGCAGGGACTTGCAAGAAGGACCTGTGGGCGTACACACCCTCTGATAGTGCATGGACTCAACTGGCCTCAGCGCCGGTAGGTCGAGCGGGGGCGGCGTCTGCATGGGACGCCAAGAGAAACCGGATGATGGTTTTCGGTGGAGGCGATGGCGACGGCACAGCCAACACGCTGATGGCTTACGAATCTGATGCTGATTCGTGGACAACTCTGACCAGCGGGCCAACACCAAGGGGGAGTTACGAACCCAATGGCGCTGTTTGGGACACGGCCAATGATCGCATGCTCCTGTTCGCGGGTGGAGGTGTTGAAAAGTTGTTGAACGAATTGTGGGCGTATGACCCCAACACCGACCAGTGGTCCCAGCTAGGTCCTTCAGGGTCGTGGCCGCCGGTCAGAGCGGCCCATAGCGCTCTTTGGGACTCAAACACAGATCGCATGCTGGTGTTTGGAGGGAATGGCGGCAGTGTGTTGGGAGACCACAACGACGTGTGGGCTTACTCGACAGCGGATAACGAATGGGTCCAGTTGGTCCAGGACCAGCCCCTGCCTCCAGAACGCCGTTCCCATGTGGCGGCATGGGACTCGAAAGTCCGACGGTTGCTGATCTGGAGCGGCGGAAATCCGAGACTGAGTGATTTCTGGGTGCTGCAATTCAACGGAGGTCCCGAGTGAGAACAAACCTTACAGAGATAACGCGCTCGAACAAGCGCGATTCTGGCCGGTTCTAGGCCAATGCCCAGTAGTGGAATGGTCCCGACACTGATGGCCATGTTGCCCAAGACGTCTGTTGCAGTTGTCTTGGTTCTGGGCATCATCATGTCGTCCGTCGGCGCGATATGGGTAGCCTTCAGTCCGAACGCGTTGGAAGCGGTCGCTTTGCCGAAAGTTACCAGGACTGTTGATGATGCCACGCCTGATCCTGGCCAGATTGTTACTGTGACGATAACGCCCTCGGATTTCTCAGACTTTTACGCCACACGGGAAGAACTGGGGACGTTGAGCGTTCAAGGGCATACAGCCGATGGTCTGACATCGGGCGCATTCGTCATGCTCGGAGCCACATCATTCACGTATCGAGTGAAGATTCCGGCCACTGCCAGACACGATGACGAATTTCCACTGTCAGGGGTTTGGTGGTCCAACCCTGCATCAACGAGCACCGTAAGTCCTTCTGTGACTACGCTGAAAGTGTTTCGACCAGCCACCGCGTTCGATGACGCGACATCGACGGTTGAAGATGCTACTGCGTCCATCCTCATCGATGTCATGAATAACGACGCAAATGCCGATGGCCTGGAGATTGTCGAGATTTCTGGTGGGATCGGCAAGACCTCGACTACCACTGTTGGCGCCACGACCGTGGTCAGCTATCTTCCGGCGCCTGATTTCAACGGTGAAGATCAATTCAATTATCGGATCAGCGACGGTCACGCGTCCAGTTCCGCTCGTGTCACCGTTATCGTCCAGCCTGTCAACGACGCGCCAAAGGCGGTTGCGGACTCAGCCACCACTTCTTTTCGGACCCCAGTGGTGGTAGACGTGCTGGCCAATGACTCGGATATCGATAATGACCCGCTGCGCGTCTCTACTTTCGGGCAAGGCCTGAATGGATCTGTCACAACTTCAGACATACTCATCGATGGCAGGCAGGCGTTGCTGTTTACGCCTGACGTTGAATTCGTCGGCGTGGATTTCTTCAGCTACGCAGTGTCAGACCCGACTGGCGTTACTGACTCGGCTACGGCTACCGTCCTGGTCACTCCAAGTTCTCCCCCAACAGCCAATGCTGACACAGCGACAACTAGCGAAGATATCTCCGTAGCGATTAACGCGCTGAGCAATGACACTGATCCCGACGGCGATGTGCTGCGAATTTTGGAGACGCCCACTGGAGCATCGCTAGGTTCAGTAGCGACGACCAGTCAGGACTCCATAATCTATAACCCGTACGCAAACGTTCACGGAACTGATTCTTTCGTGTACACCATTACCGATGATCGTGGAGGATCATCGTCGTCAACTGTGACCGTGATAATTCATCCCGTGAACGACCTGCCCACAGCGCGGCAGGACTCAGGCCGCACGAGAGTGAACACCCCATAGGTGATCGACGTTTTGGCAAATGATTCAGACGTAGAGGACACAGTCCTGCGCGTCTCGCTTGTTGGTATCAAAACTCCCCACGGTCTGGTATCGACGACCACAAAGAACGGCCATGACGCAGCGCTGTACGAGCCGGACTTTGGGTTCTTTGGTTCAGATGTCTTCTGGTACACAATTACCGACACCGATGGGGGAAGCGCCTCTGCTCAAGTCTCGATGGACGTGACTTCAAATCGGCCTCCTCAGGCGATCAATGATACTGCGACAACTTCGGTAGGACAGGCCGTGGTCATGGACGTAGTCTCGAATGATGTTGACCCAGATGGCGACCCACTGATCCTGACGCAGGTGTTCAACCCACGGAACGGGGCATTTGCAACAACGACACATACACCGAACCGGGTGATTTTTTCTCCAGATGCCTCGTTCGTAGGATATGGCTCGTTCGAGTACATGATCGGCGATGGCAGGAGCGACTTCGATACTGCCGTTGCGACCGTCGCTGTGGGCGTGAATCTTCCGCCGGTCGCCAAGTCCGATTTCGCAACGGCAAGTCCTGGAACGACCGTATCGATCGACGTGTTGGCTAACGATTCGGACCCCAACGGAGACACACTTACGATCGGGTCGTTTACGCAACCGCCGCTGGGTTCAGTTCAGTTGGTCGCCAGCAGCACACTGAATTACACGGCCCCTCTGGGAAACAATCTTGAAGAGGCGTTCAGATATACCGCATCCGATAGTCGTGGTGGCCTCACAAATGCAACCGTCACGGTTCAAGTAATCAAGAATGACGTTCCACTGGAAATACGGCCCTCACATGCAATTGTCCCCTTCG
Source organism: SAR202 cluster bacterium (assembly GCA_030743915.1). Lineage (GTDB taxonomy): Bacteria > Chloroflexota > Dehalococcoidia > Lucifugimonadales > UBA1123 > UBA1123. Next base: position 3,417 of record JASLRP010000287.1, read on the forward strand.
GCGGAGAATTCGACCTGGTTGTTTGGACCAACGTTATCTCCACCCAACAGGTATCAGGTGTCGAATTGTTTTTGAATTATGACTCTTCGAAGCTTCAGGTGGTGAGCGGCAGTGCGGCCACCGGGTCGCCAATAAAGGTCACTGGGATCACCACTCATCTGAATCTCGAATTGCACAATTCCGTAGACAATTCCAGTGGGACAGTAGACTACGCCGCTGGTTCATTGGGCCCATTCCCGGTGGGTCCGTTTCCTGTTGTCAGCGTTCGATTCAAGGCCGTTGGCGTCGCGAATTCCACGGGCACGCCGGTCACAATCAGTCTCATTGGACCGCGAAACTCCAACGTTGCGCTGGGCGAGAATGTCATCAAGGGCGAACACGGTGATGCCCAGATCGTTGTCCAGGTACCGAGATTCAAGGCGAATGTGCGATTGCAAGGCCAGTTGCGGCCCGCCCCTCAGGGATGGAGAGTCCCGATCTCGGTCGAATTGTTCGTTCCTGGAACAGCCACGTCCACGTCTCCTCCCGCCAGTCGGTGCGAAACCGTGACCACTTACTCTGATTCTGGCCTCTCGGACCATCCGACCACGGGAACTCAGGCCGCTGAATTCGAGTGCGACGGCGTCGCCGGAACTTTCGATGTCGTGATTGACTCGACGCATACGCTTCCAAAGCTGATCCAGAATGTCGCGATCCCATCAACTCAGGGGACATTGCACTTTGGGACTCTTTTCGAGGGCGACGTTGACGACAATGGGCTTGTGAACGTGCTTGATTTTACTCGCCTGGTGGCGTCGTTCCTTGAATGCAATGGCGATGCTGAGTTCGATGCTGGCGCCGACTTTGACCGGGACGGTTGTGTGAGGATCCTGGATTTCACGTTGCTGGCAGACACCTTCCAGAAACCCTGGGCTGAATTGTGATGCGGGCAACTTCTTGCGAGCCATCGAACCGACTGAATGAACAGGAGCCTGAAAACATGTCAGTGAGAGCAGGCAATCCGGCTATCCGATTATTGCTTATCTCCGTGTTGATCGCGGTGTCGTGGTCGGTAGTGTATCTGCCGAACATTGTTTCAGCGCAGACCGTTTCCAGCGTTGTCAGGTCGTCAGAATCTGCAACTGTCAGCCCGGGCGAAACGGTCAACATCACGGTGACGCCATCAGGAATAACCGGGTTTTTTGCGGTCAAAGAGATGCTCGGCGGGATGGAGCTTGTGGAACATGACGCAGACAATCTGGTTGATGGCACGTTCATCATGCTGCAACCTCGGATCCTGACCTACACAGTCAAGGCTCCCGTTGGCAGTCAAGATGGGGATCAGTTCGAAATCAGCGGTCAATGGTGGACCGATCCGACGAATAAGAACGTGATTGCGCCCAACGTCACGATAATTACTGTGGAGCGATCGACACCAACTGTCACCCGAACCTCGTCGCATGAGCAAGCAGTAGCTGGCGATGTCGTTACGATCAGCGTCTCCCTGGATAAGGTCAGTGGATTCTATGCAGTCAAGGAAAACCTGGGCGGTCTGGAACTCCTGGGACACACCGCTGACAATGTTGCTGACGGGACGTTCATAATGCTCCAGGCAGAACCATTCCAATATGAAGTTCGCATCCCCAACACCGCTCAGCCAGATCAACAATTCGTTATCTCGGGACTGTGGTGGAATGATCCCAGCGACAAGAGGCCGGTTCTGCCTGCGACCACAGAAATCACCGTAATAAGCGCTACGACTACACCAGGTGAGGTCCACCGGTCGCCAGGGAGCAAGATCGTTGGACCCGGTGAGAGCGTGACCATCGAAATCTCGCCGCATGAGGTTGATGGTTTCTTTGCCGTGAAAGAGGCGTTCGGTTCATTGGAACTGGTCGGCCACACTGCGGACAACTTCGCCGATGGCACCTTCATAATGCTCCAGGCAAAACCATTTACCTACCAGGTCCGCATGCCCACAAACGCAACTTCAGGCATAGAATTCATCATCTCCGGCCAATGGTGGACGGACCCGACTGACAAACACGATGTGATTCCGCCCGTTACGCGTCTGACAATCGAAGGCAAGTCCACCGTGTTGGTTGCCACCGTTACGATTCCAGCTCAGGCTGTGGACTTCGAAATACCGGTCCGGATTCTCGGGGTCGCCGAGCCTGGGCTGGGTTCGTTCGACCTCAGCGTTGCATACGACCCTTCGGTTGTGAATCTGACTGGTGTTGGAGCTAACCCAGAAGGATTCAACCTCACTGTGAACGCCCAGCAAGGACATATCAGAGTTCTCGGTTTCGATCTCAGTCCCGCGACCGGCGATTTTCTGCTCCTGACACTCCATGCGGACGCTGTTGGAAACGGCGCGTCTTCAACCAGCCTGTCACTAACCGTAAATACGCTGGCTGACGCTGATGGGATAGACATTCAATTTACCACCGAGGACGGCCACGCGACCCTGATTGCCGGCGCTGTGCTGTCTGTGGCCGATATTGACGTGCCTGAGTCGGTCGGAAATGCTCAAGTCAAGATCGCGCTGGACCGGGCCCTTTCGAATGTCGTAACGGTGTGGGTTTCGACACAAGATGGCACGGCGACCAGCCCAGCGGACTACAACGCGGTGAACCGGATGGTCACAATTCCTGCGGGCCAGCTTCATGCCATCTTGGCCATTCCGATCGTGAACGATGCTTTGGTTGAGGGCGATGAGACGTTCATGGTCAACCTGCGGAATCCTGCGGGAGCGAGAATCGACTCGGAGTCAGACTCAGCCATTGTGACCATACGAGATGATGACACCCAGGCTGGCGGCGTTACTCGATCCCTAGACTCGGGACACGCGCCTCCGGGTGGCAGTGTGAAAGTCACTTTAACGCCGAATAATGTGGGAGGATTCTACGCGGTCCGGGAGAATTTCGGTGGTCTAGTGCTTGAATCTCACACCGCCGATGATTTCGTTTCAGGCGTTTTCATCGTGATCGAACCTCGGACATTCACTTACACGCTTAAGGTTCCACTTGGTGCGATCGCCGGGACGCAATATCAGATATCCGGGCAATGGTGGACGGATCCTGGTGTCCGTCACCTCGTGCTGCCGGCGCAATCGACCATTACGGTGATTGACGATAAGGCCCCCCACTGTGGAGATCAGGATGGCGATGGTCGCGTGACAGTCATCGACGCAATCATCGACCTACAGTTCCTAACCGGCCTCGCCGATCCGACTCATGAGCAGGAGCGAAAAGGTGATGCGAACGGGGATGGCAACTTTAACATTCTGGACGTCGTTGCGATACTCCAGGCTATTGTCAGGCTCAATACTCTGCCAGTCCAATGCGAGTCATAGAAGAACAGTGTTGATTATGGAGAGGGAATCTTCTTGCGGCGCCAAGAACATTTCGAGAAGCTCAGAACGCCCATCGTTAGTAGGTGAAGAATGAGATTCTTGATGCTGGTCATCGCCTTGTCGATTCTTATGGCAACCGCTATGGCTTCTGATGTCATTCACGAATCACGCCGCGTCTTGGAGGCTGACACGAATGTGGGATTCATGGTGGTTGATGCCGTCTCCGGCCAGCCGACCGTGAGTGTCGGACCGAATGGTCAAGCCCGCGTGAAGATAGTTGCCGATGGAGCAAGGTCGATAGCCGGCGCTCAGTTTGATGTGGCATTTGACCCAACGGTCATCCGCGTGAACGCGTCCAGTGTGCAACCTGGAAGTCTGGGCGCAGGCGTGTTCTTCCAACACAAAGTCGAC
>JASLRP010000288.1 GCA_030743915.1 SAR202 cluster bacterium
AGCACGCCGTCAACTTCCTGATTCTGACCGATCCTGAACATCGCCTCGGCGTTCTGGGCGGTGGTCCGGAAGTCCGGGTCCCAAGAAACGTCTCTAAGCAACCATACCCAAGCATTCATGTGTTCTTCAAGGCCTATTGGAGCCTTCGGGTACAGTTGAAGCCGTTCCCAGTCGTCCACGCGAACCGCGTCGTAGTAGGAAACGCCCTTGAGAGAGTCGCTCTGGAACTCCAGAGTCCACAGGGCAGAGACGAATCCGCCCGTCCCGCGCAACTCGTCCGACGACTGTCCCATCATCAGGTAGGTCCGTGGCTCATCGGCGCCCAGCAACATGTGCGCTACCGGAGCAACGCCCTCCAGCATCCGAAGCCCGAGTTCGACCTCGGAGACGAAATCCAGCATCCCCGGCAGGCCAGAGGACCCGGTGGGAAGGCTGCCTTCCTCCTGAAGTTCTCGCAGCGAGGCCTGAGCCGTTGAGAGTCGATCGGCGACACCCGACAGTCCGTCCATATTCTGGTCGAGCGTCGCCAGCGCATCCAGCAGAACGCCTTCGCTGTCCAGCAATCCGCCCTCCGCCTGCTTTACGATGTCGTGGGCAGGTCTCAACGCCTCAAAACCCTGGACCCCGGCCTCGCCGATGTCCACAAGCGCGTCCATGAGGCGTTCGAGAGAGTCCAAGCGTTGGGCGAAGGGTCCGGTGTCCACCAGATCAGACAGGCTCACAGCCGCCTCAGACGCGGCTGCTTTCACTGAAGCCGCCTGTGCGCTGAACCCGGACAGGGCCTCGAATATCGAGTCAGCATCGGATGTGGATTCGAGCGATGCGCCACTGTCGAAAAGCGCCAATAGTGGGCCTGACGCTTCGGCAAGGTCCAATAGGGCGTCCATCAGTTGCAGCGATGCCTGGCCTGCTTCTGCGGCATCGGCCATCACTGTTTCGGCCTTTCCGAGGTCATCCATGTAACCAGAAACAGGCTTGATGCGCTCCGCCAATGTGAACCGATTGGGTCGGCGAGAGGCCAGCAGTTTCCCGTCGCCATCAGTCAGGCCCGACTCCATCTCCTCTAATCGAGATTTGAACTGTTCCACACTGGACTGGTCCAATGAGGCGAGCAGCGCCGTCTGAGCCTCGTCATAGGCTTCAAGAAACCCCGTCGCCCAGTCCAGCAGCCCTTCTGCGTTCTCCAGGTCAGTTTCGACGCGGCCAATCTGGGAATGTAGGCCTGCGCCCTCAATGGACAGCAGGGGCATCCATGAGACCGACGCTGCCAGCTTTCCCGACCAACTGACCGCGCGCATCGACGCGCGAAGATCGTCAGTCAGGGTGGCTATCTGTTGCTCCGCGCCTTCAAGGCCGGCGTTCTGCTGGTCTAGCAGGTTCCCGCTCACCACCGCGCGCAATTCAGAAAGTTTTGGCCCGGTGTCCGACGTGACCTGAATTCCCGCCATCAGCAGGGAAATGCCGGCCGCCCCGATGGCGAACACAGCAATCGCCGCCAGCGCAGGCCAGCCTCTGCCCAGTATTACGCCTATGAATTGCCCGACCCGCGCGAAGGCATTGTCAATTGTATCGAGTATTTTCAGCGCCTTTTAGTGTACAGAAATTAACGCCCACGTCATCCGCGTCCACCTTAATTAGGTGGCCCAGGGAATTCATTGTCAAGCGCCTCTCACTCCACGGCTAGTTGAATCCACATTCAAGCTTGTCGATCTCACGCCTAATAGCTCAGTGAGGCCACACTGAAAACGACCTTGAAAGGCTTGCAATAGATCACGACAGAATTGAACGTCAAAGGGTCAATTCCAGCAGGCAGTGGGTAGTTCTGATTGCCAATGTTGCCCTTCAACTTGCCCACTTCAATGTATCCATCTTCAAGGACTTCAGAACTGTTTTGAGGATTGGGGTTAGGTGAGAGGATGACCCGCAAGTCAGGTCCGTTAGTCACTCGGAAGTCCTCCAACCTCAATAGGGTTGATCCGTCAGACAGGGTGTAGATCGTGCCATCGCCCGATCCTTTGTGGAAACGGTCCGCGTCCGTGAATTCGCCCGACCGGGTCACTTCGGCTCCTGCCATTGCGCCAGCAGACTCAGACTCCGCCGGAGCGTCCATCTTTGCGATACCGGACATGATCGTCTCAATCTCGCCCATCGTCATGTCGTCGGGCACAGACGCAGAGAACGCGAAAGGGAATTCCTCCTCAACAAGCTTGTTCAAGAATAACGGAGACAGGAGCCACCACCCCAAGGCCAAAACCGGGATAAGGATTACGGCGCCAGTGATCGCGAATACTTTCCTTGAAGGCAGTTTCATGGCGTTCACTCCTTGATAAAGGAAAAGCTGTCAAGAAACTAATACGAATTCAGCGGCGAATCCGATGTGGGTCAGTCGAATCTGGCCAGCCGGGGAAGCCTGCCCACCAGCGGTTTCAGATAACGGATGAATTCGTCCTGAATGCTCCCGGTCTGCGGGTCGAGATATTCAGCGGGCATCGTGCGGACCTTGCCGCCCACCAGTTCCAGCGGAGCGAGACCCGTTCCGCACGAGTATTTGGCGCCAGGAGCGCGTTCGAGAGTAACCATCACGTCCGACTTGCCATCCATAGCCGCCCGGACACCTGCCCGGCCGGCCATCTCGGCCTCTTGAATGTCGGACGGAGAGGTGGCGGACATGAACGACCGCTGAATCGTCCCAGGCTTTTCGTAACGCGCTCTGACTCCCAGAGCCTTGCCGACCAGTCCAGCGAGGTAGCGAGCAGGCCCGTCATAATAAGGATGTCCGAAATCGTCCACCAGATAAGGGTCCTGCTCGCCGCCCAGAACTCCGTCGTCTGGACCTCTGGCATTCTCCGATACGACTGCCACCGCGAATCCGTAACGCCGATAGGCGTCTTCCATCTGCCCGAGGAAATCGTCTTCTACCACAGGGATTTCGGGCACGCAGATGACGTGAGGCGCGTCCCGTTCGTCCTGCTTGGCTAGAATGGCCGACGCCGCCAGCCAACCAGCGTCCCGTCCCATCACTTCGATAATCGTGATAGGCGCGGCGGTGCGCATGGACTCGGCGTCTCGCCCCGCGCCCATTGTGGCGAGGGCGACGAATCGGGCGGCGCTTCCAAAGCCGGGGCAGTGATCGGTCATCACCAGGTCATTATCAATGGTCTTCGGGATGTTTATGACCGTCAGGTCATAGCCTCTGGCCTTTGCGTCGACCGTGAGCGTGTGACCCGTCGCCGCCGAGTCGTTGCCCCCGGCTATGAACCAGTCCGTGATGTCCCGACCCGCCAGACGGTCAAACACCACTGGTAGGTCTTCCTCAGTCAGCCTGCGACGGGTCGAGCCCAGCGCCGCGCCCGGAGCGCGCTTGATCCGGTCAAGTGTCCTCTCAGGGACGTTGGACAGGTCGATAACCTCATCCTCAAAGAACCCTTCCAGCCCCAAAGACGCCCCGTAGATCTTATCGAAGGCGTGCGACTTCGACGCTTCGTCAATAATCCCGACAAGACTGCTGTTCAGAACGTTGGTGCATCCGCCGGACTGCATTACCAGGGCATTGCGACGCTTACCGCTCAATGTAAGACTCGTTTACAGACCGAGCTTCGACGCCAGGTCGTTGAAGTCCGAGCCTTGCACGTCAATCCAGTCCTCAGGCTCGGCGTCCACGTCGCGGTCCGGGCCGTGTTCCATCGGACGAGGAACGAATGCGGTGCGGAGGCCGCAGGCTGCTGCTGCCTTCAGGTCGCCCTTGTGCGCAGCGGTCATCATCACCTCGGAAGGCTCTAATCCCAGCAAGTCAGCGGCGCCGAGGTAAGTCTCAGGGTCGGGTTTGTAATGGTTGACCGACTCAGCCGACAGAATCACGTCCCACGGCAGTCCGGCGTTCTTCGCCATGTTGGTCAGAAGAGCGATATTCCCGTTTGACAGCGTGGATATGATGTAGCCCTTCTTCAACCGAGTGAGGCCGGCCACGGAGTCGGGCCACGGGGTCAATCGGTGCCAGGCTAGATTGAAGTCTTTTTTGTCTCCTTCAGTCAGTCCTGTTATCTCAAACTTCGCTAGAATCTCATCGAGAATCATCCGATGCAGGACATCAATCTTGGTCCATCCAAGCTCGCCAGACCGCACCTTTGCCATCGACGGCCCGTAGCCGGCGCGCCACGCCGTGGCGAACTCCGCCCAGTCGATTCCGGTGATGCCCTTGGCCTCCGCCAGCTTCTCACCTTCTCTGGTGATGCTGGACCGCCAGTCTACCACCGTGCCGAACACATCAAAAGTCAGCGCCTTTACGTTCTCCAATGTCATTTGAATCCCCCGTTCTTCATCCTTCACCAAACCAACATTCATCGCTGGTTATCCCTTTGCACTGATTCGCATATTAAGCAGAGCGTTGGAGAGTGTCAAATGTTTGCTGAATCCAGCCGTTGACACCCACATCTCCAGATGGGATAATTGCTGAAAATTGGTCAGACCACCTGATGTTTGCGGACCAGGAGTCCAACGCTGCTCAAGTCCATCCGAAAGCGCAGAATCCCCGAGGAGATCGTCAGCCAGCTATACGGGCTGATTCGAAACGGGCACCTCAAACCCGGAGACAGGCTCCCTCCCGAGAGAGAGCTTGCTCAGCAGTTCGGGGTGAGCCGCGCGTCCGTGCGTGAGGCCATGAGGCTTCTGGACCAAAAAGGACTTGTGGACATCAAACCAGGGGCCGGCACCTTCGTGACCGAAGACGTGGTCGAGGCAATCGTCCAGGCGTTCTCCAACCTGCTGGCAGAGTCTGAAGACGGTGCCGGCGACGTGTTCGAGATGCGCCTGCTTCTAGAACCTCACGTCGCGTCCCTGGCAGCGCAAAGGGCCACCGACGCCGACATTGAGCGACTGCGCCGGATTCTCAAAGAGCAAGGCACAGACATCGAAACGGGCGGAACGGGAGTCGCCTATGACACTGCCTTCCACTTCGCCATCGCCAACACCACGAACAACTCGGCGCTGGTCGCTGTCACGCATGCAATCTCCGACATACTCAGCCAGAGCCGAGAGGATTCGCTGATGTCTCCAGAACGCTCCCAGAAGTCCCTGCGCTCCCATCTTCAGATACTGGCGGCCATCGAGAGCGGCGACCCCGAGGCTACCCAAGCCGCCATGCACGAACACATTGCCCAGATTGACAGGGAGGTGCACGACCTCCCCGACCGCGCGCAACCGGGCGACGCGGAGAAGAAGTAGGAATCAAGTCTCACAAATCTACAGGAGGTGAGCATGGCAGTAACAGCTGTCGAGGTTGTTTACCGAGGAATCTTCCAGAGATTGCTCTCGCGCAACATCTGCCGCACCATCGCGTTGGCGGCGCGCAAAGAGGGCAAGATAGGCACCGCCTTCGGGCGTTACAGTGACTCTCCTGAGCGCAACGGAATCCCAGCGAAGTATTTCGCGGTCGTCGCCGACGATCCGGAGGAACTGCAGGAAACACTTGCTCAGTACGAGCCAAAATCAGTGGACGTCACCATTGTCGTTGACGACTCGATGTGCAAAGGCATCGAATCGTGGGCATGGTACGGACTTCAACCCATAAACGACATCACGAAAGAGGGTGGGACCGTCATCGTGACGTCCCTCCAGGACTCGGCTGACCTCCTGGAGGACATGCACGTCAAGGACGCCCCTTACAATCTCGCCATCGTAAAAGGCCCCAAGAGTTTCTCCGGGCTCTGGGTTTACAAGGACGACCACACCGACGTGAGGATTCTGGGCGCGTTGGCCAAGGTCGCTCCTCAGCTTGTGGGCATCGAAACCTACAAGGAGACCATCCGAGAGCAGTGGGATGAACTCAAGGAGACCTCCGCTGAGAGGTCTCATGATCGGCTCCAAATTACGCCCGTGGAACCCGGACAGGGCAACACCGAAGAGCCTTTCAGCTTCGATCTGCCCGGCTGGGAAGAGATGGAAGACGCCCTGGTCGTCAGGCCAGTTGGTGTCGGTGGCGGATTCCGAGGCGAAGAAGGCGGATTCCAGGCAGAGCGCAACGACAAATTCAAGAAGTGGCCCACCCGCACCATGCGGCCAGTGATCAACTTCGAGACCTGCACCAAATGCACCCTCTGCTGGCTCCAGTGCCCGGACACATGCTTCGATGTGACTCCTGAGGGCCTTTATGACTCCGATATGGAATCATGCTGCGGCTGCGGCGTCTGCGAAGACGTCTGCCCTGTGCCCGACTGCGTCACGATGGTGAATGAGTCCAACTTCAACGACAACTCCAGCCAACACGACTTTTGGAAGCGGGACCGCGACGGCTACATGGCCTGGCTCGAACAGATGCAGGCCGCTGCCACCGCCGAAAAGGGCGAGGCTGGCCGCTCCCACGGCCTGTACGAATGGGACGGCTACGAGAAAGAAATCGAGATAACGGGGGTTACCGGTGACGACTAGCGCAACAGATGCACTCGAACGAGAACAGCTAATCAGCGGTTCGGAAGCGATTGCCATCGCCTGCGCGATGGCCGACGTTGACGTGATAACCGCCTACCCAATTCGACCTTACGACACGGTAATGCAGTTTGTGTCCAAACTGATCGCCGATGGAACACTCACCTGTGAATATATCATCGCCGAGAGCGAACACTCCCAGTTCGAAATCATAAAGCACGCCTCCGCAGTAGGAGCCAGGACATTTGCCGGTTCCAGCGGCGTTGGCTGGCTCTACGCCTTCGAAGCACTGGCAGTGACGTGCGGCCTGAGATTGCCGTTGGTCGCGATGGTCGGCAACCGAGCCCTGGACGACCCCGGAGCCTTCGGCACCGAGCATAACGACGCTTTGTCCGTCCGCGACCTGGGTTGGCTCCTATCCTGGGTGGACACCGGCCAGGAGGCGATGGACATCGCATTCATGGCATGGCGCGTTGCAGAGGACCCTCGAGTCTATCTCCCCTGCGCCATCAGCACTGACGGGGCGTTCCTCACCCACTCACAGCAGATCGTCCAGGTGCCGGACCAGGCCCAAGTGGATGAGTTCCTGCCTCCATATGACCGAGGCGACTTCGTCCTCCATCCTGACAACCCGATCACCATCGCTCCTCAGGTCAACGAGGACTGGCTCATAGAAATCCGACGCCAGACCGACGAAGGTATGCGCAACGCCCGAAATGTCATCATTGAGGCCCACAACGACCTCAAGCGCATCTTCGGACGGGGCGGCGACGACCCGTTTATCGAGGAGTACATGACCGAAGACGCTGACGTGGTGTTGGTGGGCATGGGCACTCTTTCCCTGCCGCTGAAGGTCACCGTCCGCCGCCTGCGAGAGCAGGGCCGCAAGGTCGGATTCGTCCGCGTTCGCTGGTTCAGGCCCTTCCCTGCGCCGGAACTCCGCGCCGCGCTGTCCCGATTCAAAGCGGTTGGAGTCATCGACCGTGACTACTCACTCGGCGCCCCGCAAAACGGTGGCGTACTGTACACGGAAATCCGCTCGGCGCTGTACGACGCAGACCCTCGCCCTCCGATGATCGGGTTCATCTGCGGCCTGGGCGGACGCGAAGTCACCGTCGATTCGGCTATCGAAATGTTTGACAAGACCCAAGAGGTTGCCGAAACTGGTCATGCCGAAGAGCCACTGCTGTGGATCGGCGTCAGATAACATCGACCAACCTGAGTTAAGACGGGAACTCTCACAGGAGCAAAAAATATGACGACGACCAACACGCTCCCGCTGATTAGGGGCGTACAGAACTCCCCCCTCGAGGAGTATTACACATCAGGTCACCGGACCTGCCAGGGCTGCGAATCGGCCCTGACCATGAAGCTGATGGTGAAGGCCGCTGGCCCGCGGTCCATCGTTCTGGGCAGCACTGGCTGCATGTACGTCGCCAACACGACGTACTACTCGACTCCCTGGGTCGTGCCCTGGATGCACACTCAGCTTGGCTCCTCCGGCTCTGCCGCCACAGGCACAGCCGCTGGCATCAAGGCGCTCATGGCCAAAAACAAGATCAAAGACGAGCCGATAAACGTCATCTCCTTCTGCGGAGACGGCGGCGGAGTGGACATGGGCCTGTCGGCCATTTCGGCCTCACTGACCCACCTCCAGTACAACCACCTGGTGCTGTGCTACGACAACGAGTCCTACGCCAACACCGACATCCAGGCGTCCGGTTCATCCTCCTACGGCGTCAACACCACCTTCACGCCTCCCGGCAAGGTGCATCGCATCATGCAGAGGCGCTGGAAGAAGAACATGGCGGCCATGATGGCAGTCGGCCATCCTGGAGTCCGCTACGTCGCCACGGGCAGCCCCTCCTATGCCGTGGACCTGATGAACAAGATCAGGAAATCGCTCACCCTGGGCGGCCCGACCTTCATCCACACCTACGATCCCTGCCCCAAAGGCTGGGACTTCGACCCCATGTACTCCCACGAGTTGGGTATGCTGGCCGTCGAGTGCGGTGTCTGGGTGCAGTACGAAGTAGAAGACGGCGTGTTGAGCCTCAACGGCCCATCTCGCATGATCGCCAGAGGCCGCCGCAAGAGGAAGCCCGTCGCCGATTTCCTCAAGCGCCAGGGCCGTTACGCCCACTTCATCGACGAGGACGTGGACTACTACCAGGCCAAGATCGACGAGATGTGGGAAAAATGGTGGCTCCCAGGCATTATCCCCATCAAGCCAGAAGAGGGCCTCCAACCCCCTCCCGGCTAGACTGAATTCGCCTCAGTAAACCCAGAAACTCCGCCTGTAACGGCGGAGTTTTTGGTTTGGGCAATTCAACGGGATTCGCGACTTACGTCTGGCTAAGTGAGGGTTTGATCGCAGGCATTTGGATTAGCATCAGCTTCGACGATATGTTGGATTGACCATGATAAACCGTTCATATATGATATCGTACAAGCAACAAAACCATTGCTCACATGTCAATTATTGACTCGAGTTTATTGAGCTCAGCAATTTAGTTTAAATCACATAACTTCAAATGATTTAGCGCAATTATTTGTAACGTTGCGTCGTAAAGCATCATATCATGCGGCTTTGCTCCACAAGTGCCACTTGGATTCAAAGTCCTCATCTTGAACCAAAAGTCACCTGAATCAATCGTGGCCGAGTCAGCCGACTTCAGGCGCAAAGCCAGAGGGAGGTACAGTCAAGACCATCCCGAAATATCGCGTTTATGAAAGCGCTGTCTTCTATCTGAGGAATATCAGTTCAAGCCTATAGAATCGCAGGCACCAATGTGAGAAAAATTCATGCTTGCCCCGTCCTCCAGTTCCCGAAACACCGTCAATGGTTAACCTGGAAAGGACTGAAAATGGACGACCTCAAAGACCGATTCACCAGGGCCGTATCCAGGCTGCTGTCGCTTGCCCTGGCTGTCTTGGCGGTCTTTTTAGCTGCGAATTCAAACCAGCCAGATGTCACCCTAGCGGCGGGTCCTTCGCAAATGTACTGGACTGACGCTGGCACGGATAAGATACAACGGGCCAACCTGGATGGCACAAACGTGCAGGTCCTGTTCAGCACCGAGTCCTCTAGCCTGAGGGATATCACGCTGGATGCCTCCGCCGGCAAGATGTACTGGACAGACAGTGGAGCGGATAAGATACAACGAGCCAACCTGGATGGCACAAACGTGGAGCTTCTGACCGTAAGCCCAATCCCGAAAGGTATCGCCCTGGATATCTCCGGCGGCAAGATGTACTGGACGGACGATGGCACGAATAAAGTACTGCAGGCCAACTTGGATGGCACAAACGTGCGGACCCTGATCACTGGACTTGACTATCCAACAGGCATTGCGGTAAACGAATCCAGTGGCAAGATGTACTGGGCAGACACCGGCACGGATAAGATACAACGGGCCAACCTGAATGGCGCCAGCGTGCAGGACGTGGTTACAGGACTCTCAAACCCAATGGATATCGCGTTGGACGTCTCCGGTGGCAAGATGTACTGGACGGAATTGGGAGGGGATAAAATACAGCGGGCTAACCTGGATGGCACCAGCATCCAGAACCTGGTCACCGCATTTTCACCTGTTGGCATCGCGCTGGACGTATCCGGCGGCAAGATGTACTGGGTTACAAGTTATAAGATACAGCGGGCCAACCTGGATGGCACAAGCATAGAGGACCTAGTCACCACCGGATTCATAGACACATGGGGTATCGCGCTGGACATCCAGCCCTCGACACCCGTGCCTGTACCTGCGGCCTCACAAAGGGGTCTGATTGCACTGGCCGCTGCATTGGTCGTGGTTTTCGTATGGAGCTACATGCGCAAGAGCGCCCTTTTGCCAAGTCGCCTGTGATCAACGGTCGTCAGGCCCAGACGTATCGATTCAATTCGGCCTCCACAACCTCACTTCCCGCTCTCAGTACGCCGTCTCGATCAATCTGCGGGTTAGTAAATTCGACTTCGTGGAGGATCCACTTTGAGAAACTAACACGGCTCAAGGATGGCATGAGCCTCTCTATGTAAAAACCCACCCTCGCATCAACGCATAGTTCGCCTGTTTTATTCTCTTGTATACAGGTGGCAATGCAACAGGTATTCAAGCTACCGCTCCGTTGAATTGTTGGCCCTTCGTTGCTATAATTCAAGCACAGGAATTCCCGTGGGGATATAGCTCAATTGGGAGAGCGCGGCGTTCGCAATGCCGAGGTTGGGGGTTCGAGTCCCCCTATCTCCACCAACC
>JASLRP010000289.1 GCA_030743915.1 SAR202 cluster bacterium
AATAGTCAATTGCAAATAACGGGCCGGTGGCCCTTCGAGGTGGAGATATGAGACTGGAAAATAAGGTCGCTCTGATTACCGGCGGCTCCAGAGGCCAGGGAGCGACGGAAGCCAGGCTGTTCGCTCAGGAGGGCGCGGCGGTGGTTATTGCCGATGTTCTGGAGGACCAGGGCAAGCAGCTTGAGGCTGAGATCAACGAGTCCGGCGGAAGGGCGTTGTTCACTCGCCTGGACGTGACGTCGGAAGAGGACTGGCAGAGGGCCATTCAGGAGACGGTTGACGCCTTCGGAAAGATCGATGTTCTCATCAACAACGCGGGCATCTACGCGCGGGTCGCCATTGTGGACACGACTCTGGAAGACTGGAACAGCATCATGAACGTCAACTCCACAGGCGTGTTCCTGGGCACAAAAACTGTGATTCCAGCCATGCAGGAGTCGGGCGGCGGCTCAATCATCAACCTGTCGTCCACGGCGGGCCTTGTCGGCAGCGCAAGAGGGAGCGCGTATGGCGCATCCAAGGGTAGCGTCAGGTTGTTCACCAAGTACACCGCGATTCAACACGCGACGGACGGCATTCGCGCCAACTCAATCCACCCTGGCCCCATCGACACCGAAATGATTGCCGAAAACCTGGGAACCGAGGAAGGCCGGGCCGGGTCCATAGCGCGAGTACCTTTGGGTCGTATCGGGACCGTCGATGACGTGGCTTATGGCGCGCTGTTCCTGGCGTCGGACGAGTCCTCGTTTATGACTGGCGCAGAGTTGGTTATCGACGGGGGAATAACCGCTCAGTGACGAAACTCGAAACCACGATGACGACCAGATGACCTCCTCCCTGGAACATGATCCCGCCGTTTGGGCTAGAAGGTCCCTGGATCAGCTCGCGCCTTCAGAACGCACCCTTGAGCAGATGGCGGAGCGATTTCTGGCATTCGCTGAGTTCGAGTGTCTGGGCTATGCCCCCTTTTACCAGGGGATATGCGAGGCTGTGGCAGCGAACGAGGATATTCTGGATATTGCCCGGCAGTCTAATCAGGGCCAGCCGATTCCCAACTTGTTCCTCGCCGCTGTTCACTATCTTTTACTGGCGGATATTTCCCATCCTCTGGCGAGGTTCTTCGCGTCGGTTGAAAGCAATAAAGACGCGGCAGCAGAGATATTCCCGGAGTACAGAAGATACTGTTCGGAGAATCGGGATTCACTGATTGACCTGGTCTCGGACCGCAGGGTGCAGACTAATGTCGTCGGACGGTCGGCGCTCCTGATGCCTTCCTTCGGGATAATCGAGAGGCACGCCCAGGGTCGCCCGTTTGGATTGATCGACGTTGGGACCAGCGCGGGCCTGAACCTGAACTGGGACAAGTATCGATATTCGTACTCCAGCGGACGCGAATTCGGCCCTTCCGACGCCACGGTGCGCCTGGAATCGGAGGTTAAGGGCGGAAAATTCCCTGATCTGCCAGACCAGTATCCAGAAGTCGCCAGTCGCGCCGGCATCGACATGAATCCGATTGATCTGTCCAACCCTGCCGACCTGCTGTGGTCGCGTTCTCTCATATGGCCGGAACATCCTCAGCGAGCCAGAGTGTTCGAGGCTGCGGCGTCTGTTCTGGCACAAAATCCACCAGCGCTGTTTGCCGGTGACGCTCTTGACCTGCTGCCTGGAATCCTCGAAACTATTTCAGATGATGCTGTCCCGTGTGTCTTCCACTGCCATACGCTGAACCAGTTCACGCCCCAGGCTCGCGAGAGTTTCCGAGACATAATCGAAACGGCGTCAGAAAGCCGAACGATCTATCTCGTGTCTGCCGAAGGCGGAACCCTGGTGGTCAGTGGTTGCAGTTCCGGCGCCTGGAGTGTTCTTGCCGGCGCGAATTGCGACCCTCATGGGCGGTGGGTCGAATGGCTTGAATTCGCTTAGATCCAACCCGAATGAATTTCTGAAAGTGTTTCAATGAGCAATAATCTTCCCAGAGGTCTCGCCGACGCTCTGGACGCCAGGTTGACCCAGGAGTTCAGCAAGCACCGATTGACCGGACTCGCAGTAGGTCTGGTCGTCGATGGTGAATTGGGGTGGAGTCAGGGTTACGGTTATGCAGACCTGGAATCTGGGCGGACGCCGGACTCTGACACCGTGTTTCGTGTCGGATCGATAACCAAGACCTTCACAGCCACAGGCATCTTTCAGCTAAGAGACCAGGGCAAGCTGAGCATCGACGACCCTCTGGTCATGCACATCCCGGAGTTCGAACAGGTCGAGGCGAAGGTTGGCAGCATTGAGCAGGTCACTCTGAGGCGCATGATGTGCCACCGATCTGGACTGATGGGCGAGGCTCCGGGCGACTATTGGGGATCTTTAGATTTTCCGACCATACAGGAGTTCATCGCGAAACTGTCTGAAACTGCCATCGTCATCGAGCCGGACAGCGCGTTCAAGTATTCCAACCTTGCATTCGCTCTGCTGGGCGAGGTGGTGAGCCGGACGTCTGGCGTCCCTTATGATGAGCACATCCGAGATAATATTTTGAACCCACTGGGCATGTCGTCCAGTGACTTTCGTTTGACTGACACGATCCGCGCAAACGTTGCCACCGGCTATCATCCGCGCGCCCAGGAGGATTATCCCGATGTGGCGCCGCACCCCGACATCAAGGGGCACATTGCCGCTGGACAGCTCTATTCGACGGTTGCGGACCTGGCGAAATGGATTGGCTTTCAGGTGGGATCGGATAATGAATCTGTGCTGTCTGAAAAATCGAAGGCTGAGATGCGACGCCCGCAGTTCCTGGAACATGGATGGCAGGGAGGGTTTTGCCTTCCGTGGTTTGCGCATCGCCTCGGAGATCACGTGTACCTGGGTCACGGAGGCGGTATCCACGGATTCCTGACAGAGATATTCTTTGATCGAGACCGCAAGGTGGGAGCCATCGTGCTGACGAACAGCGATGGACACGATGCCAACTCGCCAATCGTGCATGCGATGTTCGACGCCTATAACGAGGCGACGAAACACACCAGGCGCGTTCCCGAATTATCTCGTCCAGAACCCACGCCGCCAGAACTCCGGCAGTATCTTGGCAGGTACTCGACGGTTTTGGGTGGCGGTCTGTCAATCGAATATCGACGAGGCAATCTGACGCTTGATATGGACCCATACTCCCGAGGCTCGGATTCGAAGGTTCCACTGGTCCCGACGGACGACCCCGATGTGTACCTGGTAACGAAGGACAGATACGCTGGCGAAGAGCTTCGATTCAATCGAAATTCCGAAGGAGCGGTGGTAGGATTCCACAGCGCGGGATTCCCAGCGCGAAGACTGGTGGAGGCGTAGCACGTCGAATGACAGAATTACCGATTTCATACACGGCGAACATCACTCTGAACGTCAACGGGACTGATCATCAGATCGAGGTTGACCATCGCTGGACGTTGCTCAGGGTCCTTCGGGACGTTCTAGGACTGACCGGAGCCAAGCGAGGCTGCGACAGGGGCGAGTGCGGGGCCTGCACCGTTCTGGTGGACGGTGATCCCGTGTGTTCCTGCTCGATGCTGGCCCTTCAGGTCGGCGGCAGGCGGGTGAGGACTGTCGAGGGGTTGGGCAACGCCAACAGCTTGAATGACCTTCAGGAAGCGTTCCTTGCCGAGGACGGGGGCCAGTGCGGATTCTGCGCTCCGGGCTTCATCATGAGCGCGACCGCCCTGCTGGAGACCAACGTTCAACCTTCCGATGATGAGATCAAGGCCGCGCTGGTGGGCAACCTCTGCCGGTGCAACGCCTATGGCAGAATCATCGAGTCGGTGAAAGCGGCGGCCAAGTCGAAAACGGGTCAGAGACCATGACGACATTCAGAACAATCGGAAAGTCCGAACCCAGACGTGACCTGCCGGAGAAGCTGACAGGCGAGGCGAAGTACGCCGCCGATGTTCAACTTCCAGGAATGCTGTATGGGAAGATTCTGCGCAGTCCCCATCCTCACGCACGAATTCTGTCTATCGACGTTGAGGCCGCGTTAAGCCTTCCGGGTGTCCATGCGGTGATGACGCCCTTCGACTCTCCGAAGGGACAGGTCGCGCCCGACATGCCCATCCTGGACACCGAGACGCGCTACGTCGGTGACGAGGTCGCGGCGGTGGCGGCTGACGATGAAGACCTGGCCGAGGCCGCTCTTGACCTCATCAAGGTCGAGTACGAAACTTTGCCCTTCGTGACCGATGCTGTGGAGGCCATCAAGCCCGACGCTCCGCACACACGACCCGGCGGCAATCTTGTCGGCGGCAAACCGTTGACTCTTGTCCGAGGCAATCCTGATGAGGGATTCGCCGAGGCAGACCGCATCTTCGAGGACACCTACTCGACTCCCGCTCACCACGGCGCGGCCCTGGAGCCTCGCGCTGCCGTCGCGTCTTGGGATGGCGATAACCTGACCGTGTGGAAGTCCACCCGTGGCGTTCACGCCGACCAGCTTGCGCTGTCACTGGCTCTGGACGTTCCTCGTGGAAACATTCGGGTCATGGGCCAGAATATGGGAGCCGGGTACGGCACCAAAGACGAGACTCGTCTAGGAGTAATCACAGCCGTGTTGGCCCAACGCGCTGGACATCCGGTCAAGATCGAACTGACCAGACAGGAAGAGTTCGTCGCCGGACGCCACAGGCACGGCACGACTACAACCGTGCGTATGGGTGTCAAAAACGACGGCACAGTGACCGCCGTCCACGCCACAACAATCATGGACACCGGTGCGTACCTCTCTGCCGGCCCCGGAGTCATCCGGCGGGCTGGACAGGGCGCGCTCTACCTCTACAAGTGCGCCAACGTGCAGTACGATGGCTACCTCGCCTACACGAACACGCCGGCCGGCGGCTCGTACCGAGCGCTAGGCGCCCCACAGGGCCACTTCGCATTGGAGTCGTTGGCTGACACGGTTTCCGAAGCTCTGGGAATCGATCCACTGGAGTTCCGACGGAAGAACCATGTGGGCCTGGAGGGACAACCCGGAGAGCGTGTGACGCCGACTCACGAAATTCTCGACACTCAGCCTGTCGAGGGCGGCGTTCCTTTCTCCAGCAACGGTCTCAGAGAGTGTCTTGAAATAGGCTCCGAAGCCATCGCCTGGGGCCAGCCCTCTGAGCAACCAGAGGCCAGCAACCTGCGCCGAGGGAAGGGCATGGGAATGTTCATCTATCGAGGCGGAGCGGGCGGGAAATCAATCGCTCGCATGAGGCTTGAATCTGACGGAACATTGCGCCTGATTACTGGTCTCATGGACGTGGGCGAGGGTAGCCTGACCGTCATGCCTCAGATCGCGGCAGAGGAGCTTGGCGTCGACTACGAACAAGTGCAGGTGACTTTCGGTGACTCGGCAACGACGCCTGAAGCGCCCATCACCGCCGGCTCCACGGCTACCTTTTCGACAGGGACAGCCACGCAAGAGGCCGCCAGACAATTGAAGGAGCGCATCATCGAGGTTGCCGCTCCTCTGCTGGACGCCGATCCATCCGATCTCCAGATTACCAGTGAAGGTGTGGCGCACGTCCGGTACCCTGAGCGCGGTGTCACATTCTCGAAAATCGCGGAGTCGGCAGGCGAATTTGAAGTCGAGGCCTCCATAATGCCTGGAAGCCGAGACCACGTGATAAATTCCTTTGGAGCTCACTTCGCCGAGGTCGAAGTGGACACTGACACCGGGCAGGTCAGGGTATTGAAGTATGTCGCGGCCCACGATTCGGGCCGCATCCTGAATCCAAAGCTCGCCATCAACCAGGTCGAAGGGGCAGTGTCCCAGATGCTGGGTTTCACGATGACTGAGCAGATGCTGACCGACCCTCGCAACGGCGTCACCCTGAACGCCAGTTTCCTGGATCACAAGAGCCCGACGCTTCAGGATTTTCCCGACATGCAGGTGTTGTTCGCTGACGTTGTGGACCCCATCGGCCCTTACGGAGCCAAGGCGCTGGGCGAGCCTCCCAGCATCGGAGTTGCGCCCGCCGTCGCCAACGCCATATACAACGCAATCGGAGTTCGCATTCGCGACCTGCCGATGACGCCTGACCGGGTGCTGAACGAGATTGAAGCCCAGAGAGGCGACAGCCAGTGAAGCCATTCAAGTTCGAGCAAGCAACCACAGCAGTCCATGCCAGCCGGACGCACCTTGACGCCGCGCCAGATGCCAGATTCATCTCGGGCGGAACGGACATCCTGGCCCAGATCAAAGAAGGAACTCTCAGGATTAACACGCTGGTCAGCCTGGCAGGGTTGCCCGGAGCATCCGAAGTGGAGACCACTGGCGACGGTCTGGAGATCGGAGCGCTGGTCACGCTGTCCCAGATAGCGTCGGACCCGTCGATTGCCGAGTCCCATCCCGCGCTGTCTCAGGCGGCGCAATCAGTGGCAACGCCACAGATACGCAACGCCGGAACGCTGGGCGGCAACCTGTGTCAGAGGCCCCGATGCTGGTACTTCCGCGATGCATCGTTCTACTGCCGGAAGAAGGGCGGCGACAACTGTTTCGCGTACAGCGGAGAGAACAGATACCATGCGATTCTGGGGTCTGGCGACTGCCATATCGTTCACCCCTCGGACGTGGCGGTGGCCCTGCTGGCTCTGGATGCGACCGTGGTTGTGTCCGGTGAGTCTGGCGACAAAGACATCCCGATAAGCGAGTTTTTCGTTCAGCCGGATGTGAACGTGCTGGCCGAAAACGTGCTGGAGCCGGGCGAGTTCGTTTCCAGAGTGAAGATTCCCAATCTTCCATCGGGCGCGAGAAGCGTGTATCTGAAAGCCAAGGAACGACAGGCATACGACTTTGCGCTGTCCAGTGTGGCATCGTCTCTGGTCGTGATTGACGGGAGGATAACGCAGGCCCGTGTCGTGCTGGGCGGGGTCGCGCCGGTCCCATACTCGCTGCCTCACGTGGACTCTGCGCTCACAGGGCAGAAAATCCAGGATGTGGACGCTCAGGCTATCGGCAAGCTAGCCGTGCAAGACGCCCAGCCCATGAGCGACAACGGTTACAAAGTCCGACTCACAGCCTCGATGGTTGCGCGCGCCGTGTCCCAGCTTCTCGCGAAGTGACCAGCATCGGCCCGAAACCTCTGTTCGACCATCTTGATGAGGTTGCCTCTCTGGCAGCGCAACCTCGGTTCGGGCTTGTGCTGGACTACGACGGCACGCTCTCCGAGTTCGTGGTGGACTCTGGGGAGGCTGTTTTGCATCCTACTGCGGCCCAGGTTCTGCCATCTCTCATTCGAAAACTGCCGTTGATCGCGCTGGTGTCGGGCAGAGGAGCCAGGAATCTGGTAGATCGAGTGGGGCTGGACGGTATTCTCTACGTGGGCAATCACGGGGCCGAGTATGTTTCCGATGGCGAGTACCGCGTTGTGGATGGCGCCGACAGGGCGCGAGAACAGATCGTAGCTGCCTTGGATCATATGGCGCCGGTGGCCGAGGAGGACGGCCTGTTCTGGGAAGATAAAGGGTTCTCCGTGACTATCCACACCCGGAACGCAATCGATCTCGATAGAACGGAACGGAAGCTGCAAGCCGCACTGCAAACCGCCCCTGAAATGGACACCCTCGACGTGTTTTGGGGCAATCTGATTTTGGAGATTCGGGGCAGAACAGGACTGCACAAAGGCCACGCGGTGCAAACAATAGCCCGCGACCACAGCCTGGAATCGCTGATCTTCATCGGAGACGACACAACGGACATCGATGGCATGAGGGCGGCCAGGGAATTCCAGGACAATGGTCTCATCGAAGCAGCAGGCATCGCCGTGATTCACGACGGCACGCCCCAGGGACTTATCGACTTGGCGGACTTCTCGGTCAACAGCGTCAGCGAGGTCGGGCAGTTCCTACTGTGGCTCGACGAGGCGTCGAGCCACAGTAGGTAGCAGATACGCTACGGTGTGAACTCGATTGTCAGCACAGGCTTTATCCCAGAGTCCGACTCCTTCGTGTCGAATCGCTTGGCGGTCTTGGAGGCGGATTCATCTCCGACTAGAATCCAACCGAAATTGGTGGCCCCGTCGTTTACCCACGCCTGGACGTCGGCTGTCATCTGTTCGCTGCTCCACTGGTACAGACCCGTCGAGCCAACTTGCGTCGATGCGCTGGCGGTTGGTTGAAAATCTCCGCCTGGATTCGTCCAGGTACCGCCGTCAACGACAGTATGGATCCAGGTGGCGTCTCCGTTCGTTGGTGGGGTCCCTGTGCCCTGCTCGTTTGGGGCCAC
This sequence comes from SAR202 cluster bacterium, assembly GCA_030743915.1. GTDB lineage: Bacteria > Chloroflexota > Dehalococcoidia > Lucifugimonadales > UBA1123 > UBA1123. The sequence goes on from JASLRP010000289.1 coordinate 8,240, forward strand.
GGAACTGCCTTCACCCCAATCTGCCAGCGCCCTGTGCAGCCTGACCGCTTTGGACGTCACCACTGTCTTGTTCATGTTCAATGTAAGGGTAACGTTGTCGATGGTGGCCCCTGCAGGAATGCCGGAAAGGTCGAATGCCACGAGGGCGCGACGCTTGAATCCGAACTTGGTCATGCCTACGAACATGTGCTCGCCGGCTCCGTTGCTCAAGGCTCCGGTATCGGACTCGTATAATGTGTTGTCCTTGCTTGGCCCGACCGTAGTGGACTGGGCCGAGTCTGACGTCACGGGTGTCGGAGGAACCGGTGTCGGAGGAACAGGCGTAGGGGGCATGGGCGTTGGAGGCACAGGAGTGGGCGCCGATGGCGTCGGCAGAGCGGCCCGTTCCTCGGTGACGGTAATAGTCGCTGTCATGAAGGGATGGACGGTGCACCAGTACGGGAACTCTCCGGCCTCTTGGAATGTGAACGCGAAGGTCTCGCCTTTGCTCAGTATTCCGCTATCCCAGATGTCGTCCTTGTCAGGAGAAACGCCCGATGTTGACGTGTGAGGCGCGGCGTCCTGGTTTTCCCAGATGACGGTCGTGCCCACGGCAACCGAAAGGTCCTCCAGCTTGAAGTCGAATATCGGAGAATTCACAGTGTTCCCTGCTGCAGGAGCCGGAGTCGGCGAAGCCGGAACCCGAGTCGGAGGCACGGGCGTAGGAGGCGCAGGAGTTGGCAAGGGCGCCGACGTTGGCGCGGGAGTCGGCGGGACAGGCGTTGGAGGCGCAGGAGTCGGCAGCGGCGCTGGCGTAGGCGTTTCCGTGGGCACAGCCCTCGATGAGGAAGGCTGCGATCTGCCGTCTGTGACCGTGACGGTGGCGATCATGAAGGGATGGAGTGTGCACCAGTACGGAAACACTCCGGGTTCCTCGAAAGTGAAGCTGAAGAATTCATTCTGATTAAAGATTCCGCTGTCCCAGATACCATCGACCTCAGGGCTGACGCCTGATGTTGACGTGTGGGGCGCGACATCCTGGTTTTCCCAAGTGATGGTTGTGCCAGTCGGAACTGTCAGGTCTTCCAGAATGAAGTTGAGTATGGGCGACATCACCTCACTGGTCGCGCCGGGCAGGACTGCGATCGGGACTGGAGTAGCAGTTGGCTGGGCCTCGACGACGGCGGGTTTCGGAGTTGTGGACGCTCCCAATGCGCCCTCGGCCACGACGGTTATGGTGGCGTTCATCGACGTTGGGTGGATTGCGCAGAAATATTGGAATGTTCCCGCATCCTGAAATGTGAACCCGAAGGACTTGCCCTGTGGCAGAGGCGGACCGTCCCAGATTCCGGTCTTGTTACCCTGAGAGCCGGAGGTGGAGGTGTGCGGGGCCGAATCCTGGTTGGTCCATATCACGTGGGTGCCAACCTCGATTGTCAGCTCCTCCAGAATGAAGTCCTTGATGTCGGACGCGACTTCCAGTCGGGGTTCCGGGCCTGGAGCAACGGGCAGCGGCGCCGGAGCGGCAGCCGGGGCCGTTGACGGTGTCGGCTGGGGCGCTGCTGGCGCTGGCGCCGTCGCAGGGGCCGTGGTTGGTTGAGAGACCGGCGCCGGTGAAGCTGGCGTGGTCGTCTCAGAACAAGCGGCGGCCACAGCCGCAATAATCATGATTAGTCCGCCGATCAAGATTTTTGGTCGAACGCTCATGTAATGCTCCAGGGGTGGAATGGTACGAATAAGGATACGAACACCAGGGGAATGGAGATTTCGAGGAAAGGCGTTGATGGTTGGCGCCAGATATCAGCGTCCGGGGAAGGGGGCGTCAGCCTCCAGGCCGGTTATCGTGCGGATTGTCGCGATGAAACTGCCTGCGCCATAGCGCCGAACCTGCCATCGTCGCAGTTGCTCCCTCTCCATGTCGCGGCCACGAAGCTGGTAGTATGCGGGCTGGCCCACGGCGCCGTGGAATACCAGGATTACTCCCGCAAATACCGCAATCATTGGCAGGATCAGGAACCACCCAAAGGTGAGGATGAGTCCGAGGATTGCCAGTATCGAGCCCATAATCATTTTGCGGTGATTGGGCACGCTCACCTCGTCTATTGATTCGAGTTGGGCGTAGGGCAGTTCGTCAACATCTGTTCCTGCGGCTTTCTTCAGCACAACGAGTATGCGTTGTGACGTCGCAAAGTACGGCCCAAATTGGGAGACGATTCGTTCACCGTCCCTCAGGTAGGTCGTGGTATCCAGCGTCGGGGCTGGTTGAAGGGCTGCAAGCAGTTTTGAAGAGTTTCGCATAACTTTATGTTGGACAGGCTCCAGCGAGCCGAAACCGACAATCAACGCCACATCAATCGTGACGAAACATCTATTCGCAGTATATCGGCGGTTTTAGAAAATTGCTATCGGATTGACCGG
>JASLRP010000290.1 GCA_030743915.1 SAR202 cluster bacterium
GATATGGCGTCGAAGTCGCCAATCAGGTACGTTTTGTTATTGGTGTCCAATGTTGGAAAGTAGTCCAACTCGTCCACCAGTGTTACCTCTATCCTGTGACCCTGTACCGAGACCTCAATGGTCTCGCCCAACCGATGCTCATTATGTTTCAGGAATGACTTGCTGGCCAACACGGGAAGCGGGGCCATCGGCGGGCCTCGGAATATGCCACGACTGACCAGAGGGCTGCCCTCGACCCAGATGAAGTTGGCCGTGCTCCTATCATCGAGGACGGAGGACTGCATCACGTCCGACGTGGACTCGCGGGCCGTGGTCAGAACACTCCAGTCGGCCAGCGTGTCGAAACCCTCTACCACCTGCGCATCGCCGGCATTCGTGCGGACGTATATGTTGTCGATAGCGACAGAGCCTGACCGCAGGCGATTGCGACCACTGGTCTCGTGAATCGTGAGGGACACCAGGGTGAGAGGCCTGGCGGGTTGAAGGGCAACCTGATTCCGAAAGCGGCTTACGCGAGTGAACCCGGTTTCCAGTTCAAGCCAACTGTTGGAGGTCAGATTTCCGAGGATGTAGGTAAAGTACCGTTGGTTAGAATCTCTGACGCGCGCCGCGACAACGACCCCCGAGTGAGGCCTGTCTGCCTTGACACTCACACCGATGGATTCAGCTTCAGGAGGAAGGTCAATCCCTACTGGCGGCGTCGGATTCGAGAGAGATGTGACCATGGACGCCATAGGCGTGGTGGAGAAATCATCCCGGAACCAGCCCAGGTCCATCATCTTGTCGCCTTGGATGGCGAACATGGTGTACGAGTCTCCCAGCAACCTGGACAGGTCGGAGCCGAACCCTCGGAAGTTTATGCTTACCTGATCGACACTCGGCAATGATTCGTAACTGCCCGCAATGGGTTTGGACTCCCCTTGAGTGTTTATCAGTACGCCCTCAAGACGCACATCGGAGCCTGTGGAGTACAGCGCCCTCTCGGTGAAACTGAGCTTCAGAGTGCCGCCAAAACTGGCGGCGAAAATCCCCAGGCCGGCCATCAGTATCAGCAACAAGGAAAGCCTGGCGTAGTGGGTCGGGTTTCGGGCCATCTGCCACAGCCCGATAACCAGACCTGCCGATAGAAAGTTCGAAAGCAGAAAACTGGACGTCCTCATCACCAGAGGGAAAAGTCTCAGCAACACCAGGGCCGACGCCACGAGAATGACGGCAGGAACAGCCAGCAATAGCTGGTCCACAGCCACCCTGCCGAACACGCCGACGGCCACGACGGAACCCTGAGATGATAGCTGCCTGAACAGCAATATCCCTATGACCAGCAAGAGGATGTCCAGATAGAAACGTTGGTAAAACGGCTGGCTGGTCGGGCGGGCCGATTCCTGCCTGTGAGTTGTCACGCTCAGTTTTGACGCCTGGATGGCCGGAACCATGAGCGCGGCGAAGCTCAAAATGCCGCCGACACCGCTCATCAGAAACGCTCCTGATGTCAGGCTGACTGACAGCCTGCTTGTCCCGGTCAGGTCAGAGAACGCCGGAGTGAACCCCAGGAAGCTGATGACAGCCGCCGCAAGGAATGGCGCGATGATGACCGCCATTATCGCGATGGTCAGGCCCTCCATCGCAAATATCGCCAGCACCTGCGTTGAGCTTGCGCCCCGGCTCCTGAGAAGGACAATCTCCCCCCGCTGTTGTTCGACAACCAGCGACGACAGAGTGATGACATAGTAGAGGATGACCACGGAAATCAGGATCATTATCACGAACATCGGTATCTTGGAGAAAAACAGCCGCGTGTCGTATTCTTCCAGCGCTTCATCCAGAGAGGTTAGCTGTCGGTAGCTGAACAGGTTCGCGGACAGCCGGTCATCGAGTCTATCAAGGCTGAATCTGGCGAAAGTGGAGTTGTCAGAGGTGAGCTTGGCCCGATCAACATACAGCAATCTGCCGTATGTGCTGTCCATCTGTCGGAACGTGGCGCCCAGAACATCAAAGTAGGTCTGCTCGGTCACCATGAAGGGCACAGTGCGGAAATTGCCCGAAGTGGCCCCCTGGAATATCCTGTCCGTGAGGTGCCAGAACTCATTGTCAGGGTCGTTTCGCTCGTACAGTCCGGTTATCACGACGGTTGCATGGGTGGCATAGTCTGACCAATATGGAACGATAGACATCGTATCGCCCACTCCCAGGTTGTACCGCGCTGCGGCATCGGCGGGGGCCAGAGTCTCCAGAGCCACAACCTCGCCCGAAGCATTCACTGCTGCGTCGCCCGGTTCGCGGCCTCCGGGCAGGATGGTGATGTGCTCGTATAACCTGGGAAGATACCCAACGTAGCCCCGTGAGTTGTCAGTTCCAGCGACCACTTCGTTGCCCGGTTCTGTCAAGAAGAACGTCGCAGTCTTGACACCCGTGATTTGGTCGCGCAGAAACCACTGTACTCCGCGATTCACCTCGGTCACTGTGACTCCGATCACCTTGGCGGCTTCCTCGCGGGTGGTGGGGCCACGATCCGACTTTATGATGATGTTGGTCTCGTTGTCAGAGAGCTGGTTGAGAGAGTTTTTCAGAGCCAACTCTCGCAGCGCGTTGAAGTATATGACTGTCCCGGCCATGATCGCCGAAGCCAACAACACGCCGATTACAACCGTGGACAACAGTCTCCAGTTGGTCAGACTTCGCCGGGCCACCAGGGGCCAGGCTCTGGTCAATTTGGGGATTATTCCTAGCATATTTAGCGTTCGGCAGTCAGATTTCAGCCGTCATATTATGGCTGCTAGCTGAAGGTCAATTGCCGATTTCTCATTCTCCCTCGATTCTGGAAATTTCGTATAGATCGACGTTTGAGGACGTTCGAGTCAGCCAGTACAGCGCTCCGGTGAATATCACGGCCAGAGCCACGTAGATTGGCCCCATAATAGCCCAGTTGGTGGTCAACACGAAAGGCGGCAACACGGGGTTCCCCTCTTCAGTGACCGCCAGTGAAGCAACCATTATGTTGCTCATGGCGAATCCCGCCGCCGTCCCGATCAGCAGTCCCAGGGTCGCAATCACAAGGTGCTCTGCGCTCAACAACCACCCCATCTGGCGTTTAGACAGGCCCAGCGCCTGGAGGAATCCCATCTCGCTGCGGCTCTGGTCTGCGAAAGAGATCAAGTAAGTCACGTAACCCAGCGTCGCGGCAAACAGAATAACACCAATTGCCAGCAGCGCCATAGCCTTCCAACCCGCCGTAATCAGCGGATCAAGCCGCACGGATTCCACAAGGCTCGCCCGGTCATGCACAAGGTCGCCGGAAGGAGCCAGGGCTAACGCAAATCTGCGGACTTCCTCCTCAGAACCCGGGACCTCGGAGATGAAGAGTTCGTTGGGCTGCACCGATGAAATAGGGCTGAGAATATTCAGGTGTCTGAGCGCGTTGTCCAGATCGATAAGCACAAATCCGTTGCGCGAAGGGTCCAGTGTGGGGAAGTAATCGACTGTGTCCATGATTCTGATGGGCACCATTCGGCCCATTATGTTGACGATAATTGCGTCTCCAATGCCGGCTCCGGTGGCCCTGGTGAAAGATGTGCTGCTGACGACGGGGACTGGCCCGCCGCTGGGACTGCGATAGAACCCTCGAATCCCCTGGTCAGTGTCCTTGCCAAAGGAAAACACTCCTGCCCGCCGGCCGTTCATTTGGGCCTTGTCGGTGATTCCAACGACGTCTGAAGAGATCATGGAAGTCGCCAGAGTGGTCCACTTGCTGCTCCCTTCAAAGTCATCAAGTATTTGAGGCTCCTGCCCGTCGCCAAATTCGACCTGAATATCATCCAGAAACATCGCTCCTGGCGTGCCGGCTGGACCGAAAACGGGTTCGTAAATCTGCACCGACACCAGACTCAGGGGCCATTCCAGATGCTGGGGTATGTCAGTCTCCATGAGAGTCCATCCAGGTTCAGGCATAGGGCCGAGGGTCAGTGTGTCGAGTATCCCTCGCCTGTCCTGGACGACCATCCACATGAACATGTTGGGGTAATAGTCCTCTGCGTCCGCCCAAACTTTCAATTTTTGGGCTCCTTCGGGAATGCTGATGGACTCGGTGCGGACCCCTGATTGCAGCGAGCGCATTACCCCTGTCAGAGGTTGATCCGAGAAATCGTCCCGATACCAGGCGATGTACGGAAACTCCTCGGATTCGATGGCCAGAACGCTGAAATTATTGCCTGAGTAGGTCGTTCCAACGATCCCTCCGCCCCGCAGGGCCAGTGATATGGAGGTCACGCCCGGAATCCTCAAGTACCTTTCTCGGACCTGCTCATTTCCTAAAGTGCTGAAAGTTGGAACGCCGGTCACTCGCAGATCCGAGCCAACTTCGTAGAGTATTCGCTCCTCGTAGCTTCGGTCCAGTGTCCCGCCGACCGTCGTGGCCAGGATTCCCAGGCCCGTCACCATAACCAACAGCAAAACAAGCCAGCTATATTGCAAGGGATTTCGCGCCATGTGCCAGATCGCCATTGAGGCCCATACCGGATATTCGCGATTCAACCTTCGAAATGCAAAGAACAGAACTTGGGCCGGGACCAGCAGGCCAACAAAGACGGTGGGCACATACAGAATGTCGTCACGCGGAGGAGTGTCGGCGTATATCAACAGTGCGATCAAACCGCCCTGAGCCAGCAGTCCCGCCGTCCGATTCCAGTTTCGGTCCGTGCGATTTGTTCCGTAGTAGAGGGCAGCGATGATGCCAATCAGCGCTACCTCCCACAGCCATTCCACGCTGGTGTCAACCCTGAGTTCCCGGACTATGATAACCACCGTCAACGTCGTGAGAGACGCTACGGCCGCCAGATGCACGAGGGCAGAAGAATCGCCGCTGATGTACCTCACCAGCAACGGAAAGAACCGAGTGAACAGCAGCGCGACCACAGTGAGCAGCAACACAGGCGCAAAAAGCAGAGCCTCGTTCACTCTGACGTCAGAGAACAGGCCGCCGGAAATCAGTTGCCCCCGGGAATGCAGCTCCCAAAAAATCAGGCCGCCTATCACCAGCAGTCCGATGTCCAGGTAGAACCGCTGAAAA
>JASLRP010000291.1 GCA_030743915.1 SAR202 cluster bacterium
CTCCGAGCATTTCGATAGCGGCTCTCATGAATCTGTGTTGTCGAACCACGCTGCGAGCGCGTCCCAGGACCCGTTGTTCTCAGACCACTTCGACAGCGGCTCTCACGACTCGGTGCTATCGAACCACGATGAGAGCGCGTCCCACGATCCGCTGTTCTCAGAACACTTCGACATAGGCTCCCACGAAGCCTTCATTTCAGAGCATGACGAGAATGCGTCCCACGATCCGCTGTTGTCGCAGCATTTCGACATCGGCTCCCATGACGCGGTGCTGTCTGATCACGATGAAAGCCGGTCTCACGACCCGGTGTTGTCGCAGCACTTCGACATAGGCTCTCACGACGCGGTGCTGTCCGACCACGATGAGCGTGGGTCTCACGATCCGCTACTGTCAGAACACTTTGACATAGGCTCCCACGACTCTGTGTTGTCGAACCACGATGAGAGCGCGTCTCATGACCCGCTATTCTCGGAACATTTCGACAGCGGTTCTCATGACTCTGTGTTGTCGAACCATGATGAGAGCGCGTCTCACGACCCGGTGTTCTCGACCCACTCAGAGGCCGCCTCTCACAACTCGGTGTTGTCCAGCCACGACGATAGCGCATCTCACGACTCGGTATTCTCGGAACACTTCGAGATCGCCTCTCACGACTCGTTCCTGTCACAGCACGATCAGACCGGCTCTCACGACACCGTGCATTCCGAGCAGGGCCCTTAATTGAGGGCGATGGTCAGTCAGACCCCTGTCGGAGTCGGTTTATACGTGCGATCAGCATGAATAGTTTCGGGCGTCATTCCAGACTTGTCTGGGCGTTTTGGGGCGTCATGCTGTGCGTTGCCGTGCTGGGATGTGAGCGAAACTCGCCGGCAGCGGCTGACACGACGCCTGCGCCCGAACCGACCCAAATTCCAACGCAGGCTCCAGCGGCCATCGTGCCACCGACACCTGCTGCCATTGCCGCCGCGCCCGCGCCCGCCCCTGTCACGGTCATCGACTCTCAGGCCGATGACGCGGACTCGCCTTACCTGCTGTTCAATCAGAAGTGGCTGGAGGGCCAGTTCACCGACGAACTGGACATCAACGACGTTGAGGCGGTGTTCGGCCACATCTTTTCCCGGCTTCCTGACGAGGTCATCGTCTATCCTTCGGAGAACTACTACTACTTCATTCTTCACGTGAAACAGCGTCAGCTATGGGGCAATATCAGGCTTCCGGCTGGAAAGCGGGAGCAGGGCATTTTGTCCTTCGCCTTCTTCGAGTTCAAGGAGTCTCCCTACGTGGCCGAACCCAGGGCAGGCAGGTCCAAGTTTTTCGACCAATCCGATGGCGTGATTCTGGAGGAGTTGGACCGCTTCACCTGGAAAGTCAGCTACCAGGGGAAGGACGTGATATTCAACCTGAATCAGCTATCTCAGGACCCACCCAGGCAGTTTACGCTGGGTAGTGACGAGGAGTTCATCCAGCGGACTTTCGACGAGTCAGGCTACCAGTTCTTCCTGATATTCAACTCGGCCCGAAATTTTTTCCTGTGGGTGTTGAATGAAGAGGAACCGTTGCCAGACCAACTGGAACAGGTGGCTCCCGATCTGATGATGGGCCGCAAGAGCGGGTTCGCCTTCTGGGTGGACTCAGAACACGACAACCGAAAGGTGCTGGCGGCGATTCGTGGGACCAACGCCACTCGCAACGACTACTACGACGGCCCGTTCGACCAGTTGGCAGACAACTACGTTGACGAGGTGAAAGTTTCAGAATACATCATCAGGGCCTCTCCCTCATTGGAGGGTCGGATTGACAAGTTCGGCTACTTCACGCAGAGGGAACGCCCGTCGCGAGTGTCCATTTCGCCCTATTACGTGTATTTCGACCAGGCGGGGTTGGACCTGTATATGTCCAGACTCAGGGCAATGGAAGACCCTCGCTTCTTGATATCCCGCAAGGGAGTCTTCCCCACGCCGGTTCCGTCCACAACCCCAACCACGAATTAACGCATTCGTCGCAATCATGGCAGTCACACAGGCCGAGCAGGTGTCATCATGCAGTATCTGAACTCCCGCCTATATCCAGGTCTTGGAGAGGACTGGCGCGTCGGTTGGATTCGTCCTGTTCTGCCTGCATTGCTGGCTGTTCTTCTCGCTCTGGCTGTTGCCTGTGGAGGCGGAGGGACATCGGCCACGCCGACCACCGACCCGACCCAGGCTCCACCGACGTCCGTTCCAGCGGCACAGCCAACGCCGTCGGTGTCCGCTCCCGCCGCTCCCGATACACCTGTGCCGCCGACCAGCTCACCTGTGCCGGAGACGCCGACGGCTGAGCCAGTGATTCCCACTCCGACGTTCGCTTCCATAGCGACTCGAACTCCGGTGCCGACCCGCACACGATTCGCGCTTCCCACAGCGACCCGCATAGCCTTCTCGACGCCCACTCAGGCAGCGCGACAAGCTCCGACAAGAACGCCCTTCGCGACGCCCACAAGAGCCGCGCAGACGACGCCCACCCGGACTCCGTTCGCGACGCCTACACGAGCGGCGCAGGCGACCCCCAGCCGAACGCCCTTCTCGACGCCAACGCGTGTTGCCCAGGCGACTCCGACACGCACGCCCATCGCCACGGCAACCAGAGTTGTGCGTCCCACCGCAACCACCGTGGTGCGGCCAACGGCAACCCGCGTCATCCGTCCGACAGCGACCCGCGTGATTCGCCCCACCGCAACCCGAGTCATTCGTCCCACCGCCACGCGCACTTCAGGCAATCAGTAGGCCGAAATCTGATGACTCACAACTGACCGCCGCCCATTACGGAACCGTAACATGGGCGAAACCGGCGCGAAATCTCCATAGGTCACAATTAAATTACACCGTGCGGTAGAATCTAATTGTGTGGAGAGAAAAATGAAGATTGTAGCGTTAACTGGCGGCTCTTTGATCCTCGTTGGAGGACTGATCGTCGCGGTATTTCTGAGCTTGCAGTTGGTGGGTCAAAACTCCGAGGCGGCAAGTTCTGTTAGCTCAGTGGGCGACCTGGTTTCAATGGCGTCTGGAGGAAGCAACCCACAGGCGGTTTCATCCAGCGGAAGTCGGGAATGTTCCATCAAGGGGCCGACCAAACACCTGGTTATGGAGAAGGTGATTGACGACGGCAGCGGGCCTGTTTCGCAGTCCACTGACCTCACCGTCACCACGGCGCCTTCGGCGCTCCTGCCCCAGTCTGACCCGACGGCGTGCGGGATATTCCTGGGCGTCAATGGCGATGACGTGACTCTCGGAGTGGGCAGCGTGGAGGTCGAGGTGGGAGTGGAGATCACGGTGGACGCTCTGAACGGTCGGGACACCGACCGCAATGTCACAGTGAACCATACCGGCCCCGAAGCCAATGTGGTCGTCACGGCGGACACCACGATCTATCGCGACGACACCGAGAGGTTCGATCATGATCCCGACGGCGACCTGCCGCCCAGCGGGACTATCACCCTTGAACAGGAGTTGACCGAGGTCGACTCTCTGGAAGGTCTCAGCGGCAACTACGATGTTCAGGTCTGGGGCGTTGAGGGAGCAGGCGGCGTCGTGGCTGACGTGCTGGTCTATCGAGAGATTGGCTAGGCGCCATTCTGCCTGACGACCTGATTTGAGACTTTAGCCGGATGGCCGGCCCTGGGGAGCATTCAGGGGCGGCCGTCCGCGTTGAGAATTGAATGCGATGATCCCAGACTCCATCCGGTGGCGACTGCCTCTGAGCTACGCCGGCATAGCATTGCTGGCGGCTCTGCTTCTGGGCGTCATCCTGCTGTTGGCTTTGAGAGGCTACTACTCTCGCCGCGAGAATGACTACCTCCTCAGCAACGCCAGGGCTATCAGTTCCAACGTCTCGTTTTTCACAGGATTGGGGTCTGCTCAGTCGGCCCTGGACGCCCATGTGAAACTGCTGGCCTTCACCTCTCAGACGCGGGTGAAGGTCTTCGATTCGGATGGAGACCTGCTTTCAGACTCAGGCGACCTTCGTGATATCGAAGGTCTGGGCACGCTCTCGGTGGGACTGGAGGTTGACGGAGTGTCCGAGTCTTTTAGCCAGACGGTGAATGAAGCAGAGCAGCAACGGGAGTTCACTTCCAGTATCAAAGTCGAGGAGAGTACGGCTCAGGGCGTCAATTCCAGAATGCAGATAGAGACCTCTGTCACGGTCAAAGGCGACGTGGAACAGGCTGGAGGCTCTCCGAGGGGTGGGTCTGAACCTCTGTCACTTGTGCCTGCTGTGGGTGCCCAGTTGGGCCTCGATCTCGATCCCGGTGACGAGACCGGAATTCGGCGGTCAGACAAGACGGTCCGAGAGCCAATTCTCTCGGAACTCGGCGCTCCGAATGGGTACGTGGAACTGACTCAGGGGCCAGCCTTCGGGAGCGAGGTGCTTGCCAGCGTGGCATGGGGTTGGGCCGTGTCCTCTGCGCTGGCGGTCGTCCTCGCCGGAGGAGCGGGATGGCTTATGAGCCTGCGACTGACCAGACCATTGACAAGCCTGACAGACACAACGTCCCGCATGGCCCAGGGAGAGCTTTCGACCCGCGCAAACGTTCAGCGAGGCGATGAGTTAGGACAATTGGCAGGCTCGTTCAACGAGATGGCCCAGCGGGTGGAATCAACTGTAAACACACTGCAACGCTTTGTGGGAGATGCCGCCCATCAGATTCTGACTCCGCTGACCGCCCTGCGAACGGACCTGGACACCCTGCGCCAGGACCCTGACAATCCCAACCGCGACGCTCTGATAGTTCGAGCCACGGCGCAACTCGACCGTCTGCAAGAGCTTAGCGACAACCTATTGTCCCTCTCGCGCCTGGAGGCGGGCGTCGGCAGCGACGAACGCTCAGAAGTGGATCTGAACGCGCTGCTTGCCGATCTGGGGGAGACCTTCGCATCCAGAGCCGAGCAGGCGGGCCTGGAGTTCTCGCTGAAGATAGAGTCTCGAATATCGACCATTCAAGCCAACGAGTCCCAACTGCGTCAGGCTGTGGGTAACTTGATAGACAACGCCATCAAGTTCACACTGCCGGGCGGCGAAGTGTCGGTGACTCTCCAGTCCACGGACGCCGAGGCCATCGTCACCGTGGATGACACAGGAGTCGGCATTCCCGATCAGGACATCCCCCACCTGTTCGAGCGCTTCCACCGGGGCCGCAACGCCTCATCTCACACCGGTAACGGTCTGGGACTGGCGATCGTCCAGGCCATCGCCGATGCCCACAACGCAACCGTGACAGTTGAGAACACAGAACGGGGAGCGCGGTTCAGGCTATTCCTAGCATTTCCGTCTCAATGAATTAATCTTGCGATTACTCTAGTCAGCCTTACGCCCGCACTCGGATAGCCGGTCTATGGATTAAATCTGAATGGCGGATACTCATCGGTCATGAGGGCGGCGTAAGCCGTGACTCTGAACGCCCATCGGTTGAACCCCATCACCACCTCGAAGATGTCTGACGGATACTCTCCTCGGAAAAGGTGACCAATAGCTCCAAACAATGCGAGTATCGAAGTCAGGCCAGCCGAGAAACCTGCGCCACCAGATAGAAAGGTGACCACAATATAGTGTGGGATGGCCAACAGCCACCACTTCACCAACACGAGGCCACGGGACAGCTGTTCGGGGTACGCAACCTCAAGATTGGCTGGGTAATCTCGGGTAGATAGACTGAACGGAGGATATCTGTCAGTGGCAAGCGCGCTATAGCCGTAGAAACTAACGCGCCACGTCCAGCGCAAGACGCCTACGTTGAAGTTGAACAACCCCCTGGGATATCTGCCAGTGAACAAAATGGAAAAGCCAGCAATGATGGTCACCACAATGAACGCTATCCAGAGAAAAATCAACACGATGAAATGAGGAATCAACAGAAGCCATTTTACCAGCCACAGCCAACCACCTAGATTAGGGTCAATCTCCCCAGTTATTGAGACCGGATAAGTCGAAGCG
>JASLRP010000292.1 GCA_030743915.1 SAR202 cluster bacterium
ACATCCACGCCAGAAGGTACACAGGTTCAGGCGCAGGCTCGGGTATTCGGGAGGCCAGCGCCATCTCCAGAGGATTCACAGAGCCTCGAAGAGTCTGGATGCGCTCGGCCAGGTCTTCCAGGTAGTTCTTTATGTCATAGACGTTGGCCCGTTTTTCCGGCTCAAGCTCGCCGACGATGGCCTCGGCGCGAGCGGAGATGGCAAACTCCAGGCGCGGAATGGTGTACTCCAGCGTGTCGAGCCGAACCGATAGAGCGCGTAGCTGGTCTTTCAGTTCGCTGGATTTCTTCCCGAACATTCTCCTTAAGGCCGACTCTTGAGTCTGATCGATTCTGGACCCCAGCGCGTTTTCGAGACTGGGGATTACAGTGTTCAGATCATCCATCTGGTCGGACAGAGCCTGAAGGTACAGTTTAAGGGAACGAGCATGACTGCCCCTGAAGAAAGAGATTCCCTCCGCATGGGCCGACAGCGCGGCCTGCAATGGCGGAATGGTGTTCTCCAGGGAGTCCAGTCGCCTGTTCAGGCCGCTCAGGCGCTGCCAGAGGGCCTGCCCCAGGCTTTCTGTGTTCGGCGTCGCGGTTTGATCGGACGTATCGGTGTCAATCAAAGCGTCGGAATCGGACGTGTCGAAAGTTTCGGCAGCGTTGTCGCTTCCGAAACCTTCATGCTCGTGACCCTCTGGGGTCTGCCTCTCTTGGTCTTTCATCCTCGCCGTTCAGAGATTCTTATTCGCCTCTTCCGTATATCGTTACCCCTGATCTCGCCAGTCGTGAAGCGCGCGCACCAGTCGTTCCAAGTCGCCTTTGGCATCGCCTGGGACCAGCTCTTCGTGGCCTTCGAACCAACCCAAGAACGCCTGCATCAGGATGAGACCCAATGCCCGAACTTCCTGCTGGTCAATACCACCCTGTCCCTCGACCAGCGCCAGCAGACGGCTCAGCCATTCCTGAGACCGGATGTCTGCGTCAACCTGCGCGGCCCTTCCCGCAAGCTCTGTGGTCTCGCGGAACAGGGAGTCCAGTTCTCGGCGCAGGGTTTGGGCGCCCTCTCGGACGGTGGACGCGGCCTCGTCTCCGGCTCTCTCCAATTGCGTTTGGGCCCCTGCTATGGCCTGCTGAAGCGCATGCTCTTCCTGCCTGAGACTGTCCAGGCGTTCATTCAGCCGCTGCTCTTCTTCCTTTTGTTCGGCTATCCTCTGCTGATTCTCGGTAGCCTCGGCCCTCTGGGGCACCAGCGAGCTTTCCAGACTGTCGATCCCTTGCAGGGCGTTCAGAATTCGCTGGCCGACTTCGGCTGGCTGGATGTCACTCTGCACCGCCAGTTCGCGGCCTCGCTCCACCAGCACAGGAAGCTGTTCAGACGCGAATCCGATCTCGGCCAACTGTCCGTTGATGCCGTCCCAGCCGAACAGTCGTTCATCAAGTTCTTGGATGCGCTGCTGGAGGTTCTGATTTTCCTCCTGGCCCTGCTCGATCTCGGCCTTGAGGCCGTCGCGCTGGGGTTTGAGAGATTCGATCTGCGCGAGCAACTCAGATTTCTGAGCCTGGGCCTGAGCCAACTCATCGTCCTGCCCCTGGAGACCGGCCACGTTGGTCTCCAGCGCCCCACGCTGGCCCTCCATCTCATCCATCGAGTCTGAAAGCTCCTGACGCTGAGATTCCAACGCCTGGATAGTTCCCCCAAGCTCAGCGCTCTGCCCCTGAAGTTGTTCAACGCCGGAATCCAGGTCAACGCGCTGGGCCTCCAGGCGGGCCAGTTCGACAGTTAGAGCCTGCTGGCTGGCCTCTTTGTGTTCGATTTCCAGGCTGGCCAGTTCCAACTGGTGACGGAGCTGTTCGACGTTGGTCGTGAGGGTGTCCCGTTGGACCTCGACCTCACGAACGCCGGCGCTGAGCGCGGCCCGTCGAGTGCTGTGCTGCTGAATCTCACGGTCGGTCTCGCGCCGCTGGACCTCCAGTTGGGCAAGTTCTCCCTGGAGACCTTCTATCTCGGCTCTCGTGACTTCAAGTTGCTCGGCGAGCCGTTGATCCTCTTCACGAACGGACGCCGCCTCGCCGTGTTGAACGTTCAGAGCAACGATGGCAGACTCCAGCAGTTCGCGCCGCGTCTCCAACTCGCGGATATGGGTGCGGGTCGTGTCTTCATTGTCTTTCAGCATGGACTGAGTGGACAGAAGGTCTTCGATGCTGTTGCCCAACCGGTCGCTCTCTTCGCTAAGAGACTCTATGCTCTGGCGCGCGCTGGCAATATCAGACTCCAGCCCATCGCGCTGGCGAGTGAGGTCCAGAACGTCCCGCTGAAGCTGGTCGTGTTGGCTCTGGATAGCCTCGAAGTCGGGAAAGGAGGCAGTGTCAGCCCGAAAGGCTCCACGGTCCGGCCCTTTGAGCCGCGTGTCGTTGGTGGAAGCGAAAACCGAGAGCAGACGTTGTCCATTGCCGCCGCATTCCGGGCAGTTCGCAGGATCGTCGGCTGATCTGATAGGTCGCCGCTTTTCAAACTGAGTGTTACAGCGAGTGCATCCGTACTCATAAATGGGCATTGCTACACCGTCCTCGCGATGGTCATCCGATATTGCGTCTTTAGCGTTAAGGAGGAGTCAGCGCATGGACACCAGCCTATTTCTATACCTTACTTATACCTTGCAACGCACAAAGTTGAAAGTCGGACAGATTAAGAAGACAGATAAGTAAGAAAGTTATAGAACAAACTTCTATACGGCACGGCAAATATCGCCCGCGCAGGCGCCCCTCCATCCCGGATTTTAACATAGGGACACAACACCGAATCTGTTGGTTGACCTTGACAGAATAATTCAGCGTGTTAAAAAGAATCGTAGGTTCAAGCCTGACCGAAATACACCAGGAGTAATCAGAGTGGCTGAAAGCTTTCGAGAGCAGTGCTCACACCCAATGTCCTCACACCACCATTCGGCAAGCTACGATAACCCGCTGCTGGCCGAGTTATATGACGCTTCAGAGACCGAGACTCTCGACGTTGAGCTACTACAGGGACTCATCGGCGACTCGGGGCCTTTGAATATTCTTGAGTGTTTCTCTGGCACGGGCCGTATCCTGATTCCGCTGGTAACGAGCGGCCACCGGGTAACCGGGATTGAGATCGCCCCGGCGATGGCTGCCCGCGCCGTCGAGAAGATTGCCTTGCTGGAAGACTCAGCGCGAAATCGAGCGACCATCAAAGTCCAGGACGTCTTGGCCAGCAACTGGGGGGCCGGATTCGATCTGGTGGTTTTGGGAGCCAACTCCTTTTACGAACTCCCGTCGCCAGAGACGCAGGAACGGTGCATTGAAATGGCTCGTTCCGCTCTCAGGCCCGGCGGCAAACTCTTCGTGGACAATAACGATTACAAAGGCGGCTGGGGCAGAGGGCCTTTTGGTCAAGAGCGAGTGATTTTCGAAGGCGCTGGTGACGACGGGACTTATGGGCGTTGGACTTTGGAGAACCTCCGCTTTGACGAAGCTGCGGGAGTCTTGCACATGAACCACCGATGGCACACTCGAACATCCAGCGGCGAAGAACACTTCTCTGAATATCTGGGAAGCAAGCATCCCGTCACCGCCAGCGAGGTCTCGAAGCATCTCGATAGACACGGATTCCACATCTTGGAATTCTTCGGCGACCGGTCAGGAAATCCGCACACCAGCGACAGTCAACGCGCCATATTCTGGGCGCAAAAGCGATAATATTCTGGCGCGACACGAACGGGATGCCAGGTCTTGGCCCACGCCTGCCTGACGTTGAACGGTCTATACCCTGATTCTGAGGATCGGGATAACGTCCAGGCTCGAGTTGGTGTCAGCAGCCAGATCAGCATTCACCCGGAAATACACTGACGGGCTTAGATTCGTTTTCACATTCTCTGACTTGCTCACCTCCATGAAGTTGACCAGGTCAGCGTGATGGTCGCGCCCCTCTATGTTCAGACTCAGATTCAGGTGAGTGTCAAACATGCTGTGCAGTTGTCCCATCAGATCGCCGTCGATGGAGGATGTCCGCAACGCCACCAGGAACGTCAGGCCCCGCCGAGACAGACTTCTACAACTCTCGAAGAAACTGATGATCTCTCCGCGAGTGGCCTTGGATAGAACCTGGCTCATATCATCAATAACGACAACTCTGATGCCCGCTTCATTCATCCTGGAGAAGCTGTCGAGCAGCCTGTCGAACATCTCGCTCGCTGATTGACGGTCGTCATATGGGGGATCGAAGGGAAAGACGTCGAACCGATTATCGTTGGCTCTTCGAGTAAGGTCCAACCCCAGAGAATCCATATGTGTGACCAATCGTTTCGACTCGGCCACCGTCGTGTAGAAGGCGACCAGCAGACCATCGTCCAAAGCCGACGAAGCCAAATGCTCGCAAATAACGCTCTTCCCGGAGTCAGGCGTGCCTTCTATCAAGGTCATGGACCCCAACGCGATCCCGCCCCTCAGCGCCTCATCAAAATTCCTGATGCCCAGCGCGATACGGCTGCGCTCGTCATACTGTTGAACAGATTCCAGGCTCGAACAAATTGCATCGCCGACTGGCCGCTGTTCCAGAAGTTCCGCCACCCGGTCCAGCAGATCGCTCATGCCGATGGGTTTGGTTATGTAATGGTCCGCGCCGACATCCATCTCGCGAAGCACGGCGGCCTCCTGCGGAACTCCCGTGATGATCAGCACCGGCACGCCAGAAGTTCTGCGAACGTGCTGGCAGAAAAGGTACCCGTCCATGTTGGGCATCCGGATATCCGTGATGACCAGATCAGGTCTTACCTGACTAAGAAGTTTCAGGCCTTCATAGCCATCTGCTGCGCTCCAGGTCTGGTGTCCTTCCGATTCTAACCAATCAACCAACAGTTCCAACACTGCTGACTCGTCGTCCACAATTAAAATCTTCGCGGCCATCGGTCTCCTGCTTTTGCTAGACTGACGCTGCCCCGCCGTCACAGTCAGTATGAGACCTTGCACATCACAAAACTGTCGGATAAATTCCGACAGACAGTGTTTTCTGCTATGGCTATGTTAACCATACGTGACAGATGGCAGAAGCAGGGGCACGATCAGAGTGTTGAGAACACCTACCGACGCCATACTTCGCTCCACTCAGTATGGCAGTGGGGCGCCCACTATCACTGAATGTCCCGTTCCACAGGGAAGCCGACGATACTGCCCCATTCAGTCCAGGAGCCATCGTAGATTTTGGCATCCTCAATACCCAGCAATTGGGTCATGGCGAACCACGCCAACGTCGCCCGATGGCTCAGGCGGCAGTAGGTGATGACCTCGTCGTCAGAGCCCGACTCAATGCCCGCGTCAGCGAACTTCTCCCGAAGCTGGTCTGTGGAGATAAAGGTGTCGTCATCGTTGAGCAGTTCTCGGTAGAACAGGTGGACGGCTCCGGGAATTCGGCCCGCGCGTTCGGCCCCGTGGTCGATGCCGAACATCCCAGGAGGGCTGACCCTCTCGCCCCGGTACTCTTCGGAGGAGCGCACGTCCAACAATACCTGCCCCGGCTCACCCAGCCGCTCCCGCACTTCGTCTCGTCCCAGGCGGCTTGCTGGGTCAGCGTCTCCTCTGGGATGGGACACGGCATCAAAAGATGAAATTTCGGTAGTCATCGGGCGGCCCTCGGCGGCCCAGCGCGTGCGGCTCCCGTCCAGCAGTCGAACGTTCGGGTGTCCGGCCATCATCATTACCCACAACGCATAGGTCCCATACTGAACAGGGTCGCCGTAAAGGACGACTGTGGTATCTGGAGACACGCCGATTGCCCCCAGGCGTTTGGCCATCTCGCGAGGCGTGGCGAATTCCCTATCAGTCTCGTGCCAGAGAGCATCCTTCCAGAACCAGAAGACAGCGCCGGGGATGTGCCCCTGGTGGTATGCTTTGCCCTCCGCGTCGGAAGACACTTCTATTACGCGAACCTGGGGATCGTCCAGCCGGTCTGCCAGCCATTCGCCATCCACCAGTTGGTTTGTGTTTGTGCTCATGAGACTCCTGCCAGTGTTCTGAATCGGGCCCGTCTCATGATAATGGGATGCGGACGGGAACACAAAGCAGGCGCAATCTCTGCGCAATTGATTGTGGAAGCGCTTGGCCCGGTTACAGCATCAAGCCCATCGCAGGCAGTACCTCTAGACTACGATTCTCACGCCTGATGAGTCTTGGGTTGACTCTGAATGCCACTCCTTTTGCGGGAATGGGCGTGACGCCGTCGATCTTCCGAACTTCCACCTGATTGAAGATCTCCATGCGGTTGCCTTTGGGCGTTTCTTCAACGCTCAAACGAAGATGAGCGTCTGCAATTTCGTGCAGTTGATCAACCAGGACCCGGTCCGAATTCGATGGGCGGAAGACGGGCAGGATAGTCAGTCCCTGTCGGGAAATCTCGACGGCTTGTTCAAGGAATCTGATCACCGGGCCGGGATCGTCCGACACCGCCGGAGTGATGTCGTCGAATATCACCATGTCGGTCCCTTCCCGGAACAGCCTCTTCATATGCTCCCGAAGCAC
>JASLRP010000293.1 GCA_030743915.1 SAR202 cluster bacterium
TCCAGCCCTTCCAGGGCCGCAGAATAGCCTACGGTCTGGAAGTGGATGACTCGCTGGTCCGCCCGATTTCAGGGCTGATGGACGGCATATACAAGCTATTCGAAGCCAACGACTGCTCCCTGGTGGAGATCAACCCGCTGGGAATTACGTCCGATGGCCGCGTTCTGGCCATGGACGCTAAACTGACCATCGACGATGACGCGGTTTTCCGACATCGAGACCTCCAGCCCCTCCGCGACACGGACCAGGAGGACGCTCTGGAGGTGGAGGCTCGCGAGTTTGATATCAACTACGTCAAGCTGGAGGGCGATATCGGATGTATCGTCAACGGCGCAGGGCTTGCTATGGCCACGATGGACGTAACCCACTCCGCCGGAGCCGCGCCCGCTAACTTCCTGGATATCGGCGGCGGAGCCGACGAGGACAAGGTCGCAAAGGCTCTGTCGATTGTCCTCTCAGACCCGGACGTCAAAACGGTGCTGGTCAACCTGTTTGGCGGCATACTGCGTTGCGACGTTGCGGCCAGAGGGTTCCTCCAGGCCGCTGCGGAGAATCCAGATGCGATGAAACCCATGATCGTTCGCATGCTAGGCACCAACGCCGACGAGGGCCGTGTGATCATGGCAGGCTCTGGGCTTGAAGTGGTCCTTGTGGACAACCTCAACCAGGCGGCAGACGCCATTCGAGCAGCCACAGGCCAGTAACCCAATGACCAGTCAAGCAGACAACCAGCAGGAAATTTCGTCCAGCGCCGTGATCGCGGCGCTGAAACGACGCGGTTACGAGGTCGTCGAGCAGACAATCAAAGTGTGCGTATTCAAGTCGCATGACCCCGAAGGATACTGTGTAACCCTGCCTGCGGCTGGCGAAACTCTGTCTGCCAAGCAGATACGAAAAATCCTCAAAGACGAGCCAGTCGACACCGACGATGTCGTTTCCGAATCTTTTACTCAACTGTATGGTGATGGGCCACTTGTGATTGACGAAGATGAGGTGATAAGAATTCTCAGAACCACGCCTCACGAGAAAGCAGTCCGAACTCCTGACCAACTGGAACGCATGTCTAAGATTCTCAATAGCGTCGAAGAAGAATCGAAACGAGTTACAGAGCGAGTAAACGTGTCCGGGAACATGGACGAATACTTGAATTGAAGCGATTCAGATCCGGTCAAAATACACCCAAACATGGATGAAGTCTTTATCGATGCGAGTTACTGGGTAGCGCTGATTTTCACGCGAGATATCAACAACCGCGAGTCAGTGAACTAGTTGCGGGAAATTCAATCTCGAGGTTGGGGTATATTGACGACTAACTGGACGCTATATGAAGCAATCACGATTTTGAATGGCAGGAGAGTCCGGCGGCACGATCTTGCCATGCAACTGCTAGAATTCGCACAGGCGTCAGGGAACGTCGTTGACGCCTCAGAGTACGAGCACCAGGCGCTGGAGATTTTCAGAAGCCACACGGACAAACGATGGAGCATAGTGGACTGCGCTAACTTCGTTTGCATTCAGGAGCGCAACAGCACGATGGCGCTATCATTCGATAGAGATTTCGCCCAGGCGCAGGCAGAGTTCAGATTCGCCGTGCTGGGCGCAGGAGCAAGTTAAATGAGCATATTAGTGGGACGAGACACGAAACTTCTGGTTCAGGGCATCACCGGGCGAGAGGGCAGCTTTCATGCCCTGAGGTGTCGAGAGTACGGGGCCAATCTGGTGGCAGGTGTCACTCCGGGGCGCGGCGGGCAGATGTTCGAAGACGACATCCCGGTGTACAACTCCATACGTCAGGCGGTGGATGAGACCGGAGCCAACGCATCGTTAATCTTCGTGCCTCCCGCCTTTGCCGCCGACGCAATCGTCGAGTACTTATTCGGGGGGATCGACGTCGTCGCCTGCATCTCCGATGGCATTCCGTTCATGTACACGATTCGTGTTGTTCTCTATCTCAAGGGCAAGTACACGACCATCATCGGCCCAAACTGTCCGTGTA
>JASLRP010000294.1 GCA_030743915.1 SAR202 cluster bacterium
GCTCAAATGGAGATGAGCGTCGGCGATTTCGTGCAGTTGATCAACGAGGACCCGGTCCGAATTCGATGGGCGGAAAATGGGCAGGATAGTCAGTCCCTGTCGGGAAATCTCGATGGCTTGCTCGAAGAATCTGATCAACGGGCCGTGATCGTCCGATACAGCCGGAGTGATGTCGTCGAATACTGCCATGTCGGTCCCTTCACGGAACAGCCTCTTCATATGCTCCCGAAGCACGGTGAAGATTTTGGAGGAGTCCAGACTTTGGCTGTAGAGATGGTCTAGAGAGATTATCTTGAACTGATCAGACCCCCCTGGCGCCACATCGAGACCGAGAGCAGACATCCGATCGGACAGATCATCCGCGCTTGGGAGTGACGTGTAATAGGCGACGCTCAAGCCCTTGCGATAGCCTGCCGATGCGAGGTTCTGACACAGCACGCTTTTGCCGGAGCCCGCAGCCCCCTCCACCAGCGTCACCGACTGCGATGGAATCCCTTCATGAAACGCCTGATCGAATTCCCAATAGCCTGTGTCGATTCGTATTGGCTCAGCAATAACCCTGGCAGATGGTTCTTCGTCCAGATCGGCCTTAGATTCCTGAGGGGATGAATCAGGCGCCTGCCCAGAAGTTCCTCCAGACAGCAACTTGGCCACAGAATCCATCACTTCGGGCAAATCGAGGGGTTTTGCCAGGAATGAATCAGCGCCAGCATCCACGCTCCCCGAGGCAGCAGCTTCCTCAGGCTCTCCCGTCATCACCATCACTGGAGTATCGGATACACGCCGGATGTACTTGATAAACATGTGCCCGTCCAGGCCGGGTATCTGCATGTCCGTGATAATCAGGTCAGGCGATGCTTCAGTCATCAGTTGCACCGCTTCGAACCCGTCACTGGCGCAACAGGTCTCGTATCCTCCAGAATTCAGCGCGCCGACCAGCATATCCAGCACGAGACGTTCATCATCAACAATCAGAATTCTTTCAGCCACCTAATCACCACCTCAAGCAAACTTGGCGGCAACACCACCTGTTGCGCGCTCCCTTAGGTTCACAATGGACTACATCATATATGCCAAAAACGCCCTATATTGTCGTCTGAAACACATATATGATTCCTTCTGATTAAGGCTCACTTCACGGGAAATAATGTATGTTGAGATTCATCGGACCAGGCTGGGTCTGAACTTCCTCGTGCCAGAGTGCGTCCTTCCAAATCCAGAAGACAGCCCCAGGGACGTGCCATTAGCAGGCGCAATCTCTACGCAACCAGTTGTGGAGGCGTTTGGCCCGGTCACAGCACCAGACCCATCCCGGTCAGGACCTCCAGACTACGGCCCTCGAGTCTGATGAGTCTTGGGTTGACTCTGAATGCCACTCTTCTCGTCGGAATCAGGGTGTCGCCGTCTATTTTGCAGACCTCCACCTGGTTGAAGACCTCCGTGCGGTTGCCTTTGGGCGTTTCTTCAATGCTCAGGCGGAGATGAGCGTCGGCGATTTCGTGCAGTTGATCAACCAGGACCCGGTCCGTAATTGAAGAGCGGAATATGGGCAGGATGGTCAGTCCCTGTTGAGAAATCTCGACGGCTCGCTCGAAGAAGTTGATCAACGGGCCGGGGTCGTCCGACACCGCCGGGTTGATATCGTCGAATATCACCATGTCGGTCCCTTCCCGGAACAGCCTCTTCATATGCTCCCGAAGCACAGTAAAGATTTTGGAGGAATCCAGATTTTGGCTGTAGAGATGGGCCAGAGAGATTATCTTGAACAGATCAGATCCCCCAGCCGCTACGTCAAGACCGAGAGCGGACATCCGATCGGACAGATGGTGCGCGCTGGGGAGTGATGTGTAATAGGCGACGCTCAAACCCTTGCGATAGCCTGCCAAAGCGAGATTCTGGCACAACACGCTTTTGCCGGAATCTCCGGGGCCCTCTGCCAATGTCACCGACTGCGATGGAATCCCTTCATGAAACGCCTGGTCGAATTCCCAATAGCCTGTGTCGATTCGTATCGGCTCAGCGATAACCCTGACGACAGATTCGTCGCGCAGATTGGCCTGTGATTCTTGAGAGGATGAATCAGACGCCTGTTCAGAAGCTCTTTCAGACAGCAACTTGGCTACGTTATCCATCACCTCGGGCAATTTGAGAGGTTTCGTCAAGAATAGATCAGCGCCAACATCCATGCCCCGCAAGGCAGAAATTTCCTCAGGAACTCCCGTCATCATGATCACAGGGATATCGGATACACGTCTGACGTACCGGGTCAACAGGTATCCATCCAAGCCGGGCATCTGCACGTCTGTGATAATCAGGTCGGGCGATGAATCAACCATCACACGGATCGCCTCGAAGCCGTCACCAGCCGAACAGGTCTCGTATCCCTGAGACTGCATCGCATCGACCAACATATCCAACACGAAATGTTCGTCATCTACGATGAGAATTTTCTTAGCCATCTATCACAACCTGAAGCGAGAACACCAGCATGCAACGCTAAATATTGCGTGCCCAGTTGATTACAGAATGGACTACCTTAGATGTGCCAAAACGTCCTACAGCGACATCTTAGAAATGTTTTTGATTCCTTCCAATTAAGGCTCTCTTCACGAATATCTATCTACGCCGAAATTCACCGGACCATGCTCGGTTCGAACTTTTTCGTGACAGATAGAATCCTTCCAGAACCAGAAGATAGCGTCGGGTAGATGACTCTGTGGGATGCGGGGACACATAGCAGGCGTATGTGCTGAGTAGTCAACTGTAGAGTCGCCTGTGCTGGTTACAGCGCCGAGCCCATCCCGGTGAGAGCCTCCAGGCTGCGATTCTCAAGCCTGATGAGCCTTGGATTAACTCTGAATGCCACTCCTCGGGACGGAATGGGTATGCTGCCGTCGATCTTCCGGACCTCCATCTGATTGAAGACCTCCGTGCGGTCGTCTCTGGGCGTTTCTTCAACGCTGAAGCGGAGATGAGCGTCGGCGATTTCGTGCAGCTGCTCAACAAGGACGCGGTCCGAATGCGATGACCGGAAGATGGATAGGATGGTCAGCCCCTGTCGGGAGAGTTCGATAGAGCGCTCAAAGAAGTTGATCATCGGGCCACAATCTTCCGACACTGCCGGAGGCAGGTCATCAAATACGACCAAGTCGGCCCCTTCACGGAACATTCTCTTCATATGCTCCCACAGCACGGTGAAAGTCTTGGATGGGTCCAGTTGTCTGGCATAGAGATTGGCCAGAGAGGTTATCTTGAACTGGTCAAGTCCTCCTGATTCCACGCTGAGACCGAGGGAGGACATCTGTTCGTCAAGGTCTTCCGCTCTTGGAAGTGACGTGTAATAGGCAATGTTCAAACCCCAACGGTAGCCTGAATAAGCAAGATTCTGGCACACCACGCTTTTGCCAGAACCTCCAGGCCCCTCCACCAGCGTCACAGACGCCGACGGAATGCCTTCATTGATCAGTTCATCGAAATCCCATACACCTGTGTCGATCCGCATTGGCCCGGCGGCAGGTTCGACGAACGATCCATCGTCCAGATCGGCTTTCATTTTTTGGAATGATGGGTCATATGCCTGCCCGGGAATTCTTCCGGACAACAATCTGGCTACGTTGTCCACCAACTGGGGCAAGTCGATGGGCTTCATCATGAACACATCGGCGCCAACATCTGTGTTCCGCAAAACTTCAAGTTCCTGAGACACTCCCGTCGTCATCACCACGGGGATATCGGATGCTCGCCTGACGTACCTGGTCAACAGGCATCCATCCAGACCGGGGATCTGCGCATCCGTGATCATCAGGTCAGGCGACTCCTCAGCCATCACTCGCATCGCCTCGAAACCATCGCGGGCGCAACAGGTCTCATACCCTTGGGACCTCAGCGCGTCAACCAACGTGTCCAGCACAGAGCTTTCATTGTCTGCGATGAGAATTTTCTTAGCCATCCCCTACCACCTACGCTCAAATAACAGCGTGAAACCCTTGATGCTAAGCCTTCAATCAATTTTACGATAGACAATATCAGTCATTCTGAAACGTCCTGCATCGCTGCCCCAAACGCATCTTTGATTCCCTCCAAAATGAGACTCGCTTCACGAGAGTCCATTTGCGTCGAATATCTTCGCGCCAGAGGGCATCCTCCCAGGACCAGAAGATGGCGCAGGGGATGTGCTCCAGTGGGATACACGCGGAGACACATCGCAGGCGTTTGCTGTGAGCAGTTAACTGTGGGCGGCGCTGCAGGCGACTACGGGAACATCTCTGAGGCAGGCACTATCTCCAGGCTGCGATTCTCAAACCTCATAAGCAGACGGCTGACTCGGAACATCACCTTGTTATTGGAGGTGGGCATGGTGTTGTTGATTTTCTTGACTTCCAACTGGTTGAAGACCTCCATCCGCCTGCCCTTGGGTTGGACCTCGACACTCATGCTGAGGTGAGCGTCCGCGGTTGCGCGCAGATGGCCCACCAGTCGCCGTTGCGAAAGTGATGAGCGAAAGCTGGCCATGATTGTCAGACCCAGCTTGGCCAGTTGGCTGGAGCGGTCGAAAAATTTCATCAAAGGAATGTGATTGTCTGGAATGGCCGGAGTCAGATCATCGAAGATGACGAAGTTGGTCCCTTCCTGAAATAACCGGGCCATATGTTCTGAGAGCACGGTGAACATCTTGACAGGTTCAATCTTTCTTCGGTAAAGCTGGGCCAATGAGATGACGTTGAACTGGTCCGCTGCATCCGCCGCGCCTGTGTTGAGGCCCAAGTCCGTCATCTGACGAGTCAGGTCCTCGGAGCTTGCCAGCGAGGTGTAGTAGGCTACGTTCAGCCCCTGAGTGAGGGCTGCCGAAGCGATGTGCTGACACAGCACGCTTTTGCCAGACTCCTCTGGCCCTTCCATCAACGTCACAGACGCCGGAGGAATGCCTCCCTGAAGCGCCTTGTCAAACTCTGCTCTACCCAGAGCCACTTGCGCCGGTGGCACGGAATCGGGTCCATTGGCGAAACCTGCAACACCGGCATCCGCAGTTGCTGAAGCCGTATCCGGACTTGCGGCTGTTCGAGATAGCAGCGCGGCTATCCTATTTAGCAGTTCATCCAGGCTGATGGGCTTGATCAAATAGGAGTCTGCTCCAACGTCTTTTTCACGCAGATTCATGGCTTCCTGCGGCACGCCAGTCATGATCATCACGGGGGTGTCAGACACCCGCCGCACATACTGAGTGAACTTGTATCCATCCATCTCTGGCATCTGCACGTCTGTGATTACCAGGTCAGGCGATGCTTCGTTCAGCAGGCGCATCGCCTCGAACCCATCGCTGGCGCAGACGGTCTCATAACCTTCTGATTCCAACGAATCCACCAGCAACTCCTGCACCATGCGTTCGTCATCTACAATAAGAATTTTCTCAGCCATTGTTACCACCTGATCAAAATATCGGCAGACAACACCTATGTTGCGCGCTCATTGATCTCAAAATGGACAGGCATATGTGTAGCAAAACGTCCTACACTGTCGCCTAAAACACACTTTGCTTATTTTTTGCTGCACGCTCACATAACGTGAAGTTATGTATCTCGGATCGTCACAAAACACAAGGGAGGGTTTAGTGCCCTCCCTTGAAGCATATTGCCGATAGATGTGAGTGGTTTACGTCGCCATATCCCTGGGCGCGCGGGCGGCGTCGGCGTTCTGAAGTTCCTCGTTGGTCAGGGGCTGTTCCTCCAGGAGTTTGGAGGGCAGGTCCGCCGGAGGATGAACGTCGCGAAGGGCGGGCAGCACTTCCTCGCCCATGAGCCGGATGGAGCGCATCATCTTCTCATGCTCGATGCCGCCGAACATCATCCAGTTGCTGATGTGGGTGGCTCCCACGTCGGAGAATTTTTTGAACTTTTCGATGACCGTCTCCGGGCTGCCGAAGAACAGGCGGTCCATGAATTCCTCGTCGTCCAACTCTCCCTCATAGGGGGTGGCGTTGACCTGTCCGTTGACCACATCGTGCCTGTTCAGGCCCCGCTGGGCGCGGTTCTGCCAGCGAGCGTACTTGAGCGCCTCGAAGGCCTCCTCATCGGTGGGGGCCACGTGGGTGATGCACTGCAATCCCATGCTTAGATCGTCGATGGACTTGCCGTTGGCGGCGCGGGCGTGGACCAGCGACCCGAACTGGGCCCTGACTCCATCGTAGCCCATCTGACTGGAGGTCAGAGGCAGCATGTCCATCTTGGCCGCCAGATTCATGGAATCCACGCTGGTGCCGGCCAGCCACAGTTGGGGATATGGCTTCTGCAGGGGCTTGGGAAACACAGTAACCGGACTGGTGACGCTCACATGCTCGCCTTCGTAAGTGAAGGACTCGTCAGAGGTCCAGGCCTTGAGCAGGATGTCGAGAGTCTCCTGGAACTGCACTCTGGATACGTCAACGTCCGAGCCGAATCCGGCCATCTCATAGCCCTGGTAACCGCGTCCGACGCCGGCCATCAGCCGGCCGTCGATCAGGTTGTCCAGCACCGCCAACTCCTCGGCCAGTCTCAGGGGCTGCCACACGGGAAGCACCACCGCGGCCGTCCCGATCTTTATCCTGCTGGTGCGTTGGCCGATGTACAGGGCCTGCATGAGCGGAGCCGGAGAATTTCCGTAGTTGGTGAAGTGGTGC
>JASLRP010000295.1 GCA_030743915.1 SAR202 cluster bacterium
ACCAACCTCAAGTCAGGCGATGGCGTGGCGGAGGTGGCAGATTTTATCGTCGAGGCTCAGAGTACCGTGCTGGATGTGTAACATCGCCATACTGAGTGGAGGGGAAGCATCTGGTTGCGTGTATATCAACGATTGTCTCACATGCGGCCAGACTCTTCGTTGCGACTCAGAGTGGCAAGGCTGGCTGAAAGCTGATTGCTGGCGGCCGATAGCTCGTTCCACTACTCTCCAAAACCAGCCTCGCCTCGGCGATGCCCATGAACTTGTCTAGCCGGTTGGGCGCCTCGAACCCCGCGCTCGACGGAGATATCGTCATTCCCGTATCGTTTGCCTGTCAAGAACAATTTGGACTGAATAATGCTTTGCGTGTTTGAAATAGACATGTAATCACACTCATATGGGTTTCAATTAGATATATTACAGGATAGTATTTAGTCTTTGATTGATGTAATCCATGTTGACAAACTTGGAGCCATATATCACATTTCGAACCAGTGGGAAACGAGGGAACGTCCTAGAAACTATAGATTGGATCGTCATGCTCGACAGTGACCGCATCCGCAAAGTTACATCAACCGAGCGTCGCGTGGCCGCATTAGTAGCGTGCGGATACACCAATAGGGAAATCGCCGAAGCTCTGGGGAACAGCCCTCACACTATCAGGCGTCACGTGTCGAACCTGATGATGAAGCTGGACCTGACGAGGCGCGCGCAGATCGCGGTGTTGGCCGACAGGCGGGGTTGGACAGACCAATGAGGGTAACTAGCACAAACGGCCCAGCACAATTGGGCTAGCATGTTTGTGCGATGACGTAGTCGCTATCGGCGCTTTACGCTGTGCCCCATCAAGCGTACCATCACCCGTCCCCGTTGTGGTAACCGATGCTTTGTACGCGCCCCAAGTCAATGGGCTAAATCATTGACTCGTAATCCGTCAGGTGGATAGTTCTGCCATGGTCAGCTAGAAGGGTGTCGAACTGTTCAAAAGTGATCCACGACACGACGAGGGAGGAATAGGAAATGAAACGAGTTGTCTTAGCTGCTTCGCTAGTGCTGCTAGTAATAGGAACGCTGGTGAGTGTTGCATTAGCCACCAATTGGAATAATTTCACTGCTGGGGATGATGATACGGTAACGTTTTCACAGCAGGATCTAACTGAAATGATGCACGACGCGTTTCATTGGAGTGATGTGAACAATGTCGAGCCGACCGATATCACTACGACTCTTTACCACTCATCGTCGGGCAAAGAAGTTTATGTATATGACCATGACAATTGGGCTGGGCTTTGGACATGTTTACAGTGGGGCAGTGGCAACACAGTATGTGAGATTGGTCAGGCACAGATCAATCTATACAACCCTTCGTCTCACCATACCTGGTACACCGACTCATCTCGCTGGATTGTCTGTCACGAGATTGGACACGCTCTAGGCCTCAAACACTCTGATTCATCTGATCCTGACGATTCATGTATGGAAAATGAGTATAATAGCTTAGAAACCCTCTCTGGCCACGACACAACCCACATTGACGCCAACTATTAGTGAGTGGCAAAGAAGGAGAACCACATGCGCCCATCAAGATTAACTCAATTTCGAGTTGGCACATTCGTGCTGATCTGGCTCTCGCTCTTGATTGTTGGAATTGGTTGCTCGTCCGACGACGAGACGGGGCAGCCAACAGGCGCGCCCGCGCCTTCAACGCAAATGGTAGAGTACTATAATTTCAAAGCGCTTCCTGAAATGATAGCCACAGCAGACATCGTGATCACTGGCACTGTAGCCTTGCAAGAAGACCGTCAGCTTGTTCCCGCCATTGCCGGCAAAACCCCTGCGTTGAATGCTGTGTTAATCGAAGTAAAGCCGGACGAGATAATGACAGGATCGTTGGAAACGCCAACGATAGTGATTCAGATCGATGAGCACTTCTTAGCCTACGTTGGCGACACAACTTGGACAGAGGCTGGTCAGAGGTCTTTATTGTTTCTGAGAAAAAAGGAACACTCTGTCGAACCGCTCTATTTTCTGAGCAACAGCCAGGGGGTCTATCGAATCGATAGCCAGGGTGAGCTAGACGGGGTGCGAGCTAGCGACGAACTGGTAGAACAGATTTCAGCCTTGTCGTTGCAAGACGTTCGAGGCCAGGTTGAGAGCGCAAGGGTTCAAATTGCGCGGGGCGAACTATTACCTCAAGTATTCCCCCCTGTGCGAAATTCAAATTGATAAGCAATCACCAGGAGGTGTGTATAGCGCCTCCTGGTGCGGATCTCGAACGAGATGTTAACGATCGCCAGTTACCGATCTGATTCTTTGTTGCAACCTCAGATTGGCGTGAACTGACGGCTGAAAGCTTGCTCCGCTACTCCTCCAGAACCAGCGTTGCCTCGGCGATGCCCATGAGCTTGTCCATCTGGTTGACGCCTCGGACCTCGCACTCGACGATCTTCTTGTCGCCCTCCAATCGCTTGCCGGTGACCTTGCCCGTGAAGATCACGGTGTCGCCGGGACGGAAGGCGTCGATGGCCTTGAACAGGATACTGCCGCCATCGTAGAAGCTGTGAGCCGGGAACCACTGCTCCAGCGTCTGGGCGACGTACGACATCGTGGTTATTCCGGCGTTAACTGTCGTGCCGAACAACCCCTCCTTGGCGAACTCCGGGTCGTTGTGGATGTTGCGGGGGATGTCCTCGACCTCGTCGAGGGCGACTCTGGCCCCGTCGATGGTCTCCTGAGACTCGCTGATCTCGAAGGGAGGCAGTTGGTCGTCGATCTGGATGGTGTCGAATGTTATCTTCTGAGCGCTGGTTGCCATTGGAATTTTCCTCCCCTGAGTTGCGGTTGTTGTTGAAGGGTACTGAGTCGAATCGTTAGTCGCGCACGTTCTGGCCTTTGGCGTACTCGAAGACGCATGTGTAGTCGTACTCGGCCACCTTCTCGTCGTTCTGGTTGGTCGCCTCGACCCGGAAGGTGACGAACTTGTTGCCTCGGCGCTCCTCCTTGCTGAGGATATGCCCGAAGCTGGTGATGAAGTCTCCGGCGTGTATGGGTGCGTGCCATCGGACTTCGCACTTGGAGAAGGGCGTCTGTCGGGCGTTCTCGCTGGCCTTCTCCAGAGCGGTGAACCCGTTGTTGGCGGCGATGTCTGGGCGGCGCAGGGGCGCGACGCGGAAAATCATCGTCGGCATCGCCAGCTTGATCTGGCTTTCCAGATCGCCAGGCCCGGCGGGGTGGTATTCGGGATTGGGATTGCGCACCCCGGTGGCGTATTGGGCGATAAGCTGCTCGGTGACCTCGATGGTCAGGATCGGCCCCGTCTGGCCCACCTCAACAACATCGTATTCCCATCGTATTTCCGGTGATTCGGCCATGCCAGACTCCTCGCGTCTTGTGCTAAACTTAGGCCGCATTTTACTGAACACCCCTTCGGATAGTCCAGTGATCTGCAAATTCTGGTGAGTGGACGTAGAGTATGATTCGTCGATGAGCGGCGCCCTGAAACAACTGAAAGTCCTGGAGATCGCCGAGGGCATCTCCGGCCCCTACTGCGGCAAGCTGATGGCCGGCCTGGGCGCGGACGTCATCAAGATCGAGCCTCCCCAGGGGGATGCCTCGCGACAGATCGGCCCCTTCCCCAACGACACGCCCGATCCCGAAGCCAGCGGCCTGTTTCTCTATCTTAACACCGGCAAACGGAGCGTCACCCTGGACCTGGAACAGGAGAGCGAGACCGTCCTCAGGATGGTCCGGGACGTGGATATCGTTATCGAGAACCATCCTCCCGGCAAGCTGGCATCGCTGGGTCTTGGATACGAGGACATGGCCCGCGTCAATCCTGGCGTTGTGGTTGTGTCCATCACTCCCTTCGGTCAGTATGGCCCGTATCGAGATTTCGAGGCGTCGGACATCGTGGTTCACGCCCTGAGCGGCGAACTCTACCTGGCGGGACGCCCGGAGCGGGAGCCGCTGAAGAAGGGCGGCAACCTGTCCGAGTATCACGGCGGTCTCAACGGGCACCTGAGTGTTATGGCCGCGCTCTTCGCTCGGCAGACCTCCGGGAGAGGGCAGCACATCGACGTTTCGCTGCTGGAGGGCGCAACGGCTGTGATCGGAATGGCCGTCAAGGGGTGGGTGTACATGGGGCAGGTGGATGCCCGCAGGGGCGCAGAGGGTCATCCGTGGCCCAACGGCATCTGGCCCGTGAGAGATGGGTACATCCTGGCGTACAGCCGTCCCGCCGTCGATTGGTGGACGATGTTCGTGAACATGATGGACGAGGTGGGAGTAACGGGGTTCGATGATCCCACATTCAAGACCGCCCGGGGCAGGGCCGAGAGCGTCGAAGTGTTGGACGGTCTGTTCCAGTCGTGGCTCTCTGGATGCGAGAAGGAAGAGGTGTATCATCACGCTCAGAAACACGGCCTGCCCTTCGGTTACGTCGCCACCGCGCCGGACATGCTGGTCTCTCCTCAGATGAAGGCGAGGGACTTTTTTGTATCCATAGACCACCCGAACACGGGGCAACTGCCATATCCGGGAGCGCCATACGTCCTGAGCCAGACACCATTCGAGTTCAGTCGCGCTCCGCTGTTGGGAGAGCATAACGATGAAACGCTGGGGGAGTATAGATGAGGCGATTTTAATATGGAAACACTCCCACTGGACGGAATCAGAGTCCTGGATTTCTCTCACGTGTGGGCGGGGCCTTTCTGCGCCCGGCTTCTGGGAGACTTTGGGGCCGAGGTTATCAAGATCGAGTCGGTAAGCCGTTACGACCCTGAACGCGGCCCCGCCAAGATCACGCCCGACGCTCGGTTGCGTCTCTATCCCGACGGCGAGCCGGGAGAGCGGCCCTACAATCGGGCTGGGCGGTTCAACTCGTACAATCGCTCCAAGATCGGGCTGACGCTGGACCTGCGTTCCGAGGACGGGAAAGCCCTGATGCGTGACCTGGTGGAGATATCCGACGTTGTGGTGGAGAACTTCAGCGTCGGCGTCATGAAACGTCTGGGCCTGGATTATGACGAGTGCCGGAAGCTGCGGCCCGACATCATCTATATCGCTCTGCCCGGATTCGGCAGCGACGGCCCCGAGGCCGGATACGCCGCCTACGGACTCACTCAGGAGGCTATGTCCGGGCTGTCAGGAATCACCGGATATCCCGGAGAGGTCCCCATAGACACCGGAGTGTTCTACGGCGACCCCACAGGCGGCCTGTTCGGAGCCACCGCCGTGATGACGGCATTGTGGCATCGACGCATGACAGGCGAGGGGCAGAGGATAGACCTGTCCCAGCGGGAGGCTTTCGCCTCCATACTGCCGGAGCTTGTCTTTGACCACACCATGAACGATAGAGTTCAGGAATCCATCGGAAATCGGCATCCGCAGTTCGCGCCTCATGGGGTGTATCCGTGCCTGGGTGATGACTCGTGGATTGCGATATCGGTCACAACGGATGTGCAGTTTCAGGCTCTGTGCGAGGCAATCGGCCATCCTTCCCTGGTAGAAGATTCTCGGTACTTCACGATGTCCAGCCGTCTGAGAAATCAGGACGACCTTGACCTCGTCATCGGAGAATGGACGAGTCGGCAAGACCAGAACGAAGCAATGCAATCGCTCCAGTCGCGCGGCATACCTGCCGGTGCAGTCCTGACCAACCAGCAACTGCTGGAGGACCCGCACTTCGAGGCGCGGGGCTTCTTCGAGGAGGCCACCCATCCAGATACAGGGACGCATCGCTACATCGGCATGCCCTGGAAGCTGTCGGACACGCCTGTCCACATCAGGCTTCCGTCTCCTGGTCTTGGAGAACACAACGATCACGTGCTGGGCGAGATTCTGGGGGTGACTTCCGAGAAACTGCGCTCGCTGGAAGAGCGCGATGTAATCGGGGATGTGCCTCTAACCGCCCGAGATTAAAATACAAGAACTTTTGACAATTCAAGGCGTCGAGGTAGAGAATGTCTCCGGCGATTTCTGTGTAAATTAGCCGAGATCGGCTGCACGAAAGTGAGGCGAAGAGCATCGTTGTGACAGGACTATTGTCAGGGGTGAAAATTCTGGATGTTGGGAAGCGGATATCCGGCCCGTATTGCGCCAGGACGCTGGCTAATATGGGCGCCGATGTCATCAAGGTAGAGCCGCCGGAAGGCGATGAGTCCCGACGCATGGGGCCGTTCCCTCCAGATGGACCACATCCTGAAAAGAGCGGCCTGTTCCTGGCGCTCAACGCCAATAAGCAGGGCGTCACTCTGGACCTGACCGCAGAAGACGGCGTCATAGCCTTCCTCGAGCTCGCTAGAGCAGCCGACATCGTCATTGACAACCAACCTTTGGGACACTTGGACAGCCTGGGCATCGGCTACGATGTTCTGAGCGAGACTAACCCTGGAATAATTGTCACCTCGATAACTCCCTTCGGAAATCGGGGCCTCAACATGAACTGGAAGGCCACCGATCTGACCATCTTCCACATGAGCGGCAACGCCACAGGCCTGCTGGGGCCAGTGGAAGACCCTGACACCGAACCTCCAATTCGAGCAGGCGGGCACCAATCAGAGTTCGTCGCTGGGATGGCTGCAACGACCGCAACGCTGATGGCCCTGTTCCAGAAGCGCATGACCGGCAAGGGCAGCCACGTTGACGTGTCCGAGTACGAGGCGATGGTCACTCAGACAATCGCCGGACTCGCAAGCTCGGCCTACGGTCGACCGAATCCGAGTCGAAGCCTCAAAGAGGCGCGTGAAGCCTCCGCAATCGGCGGCGTTCTGCCCACCACGGACGGCTACGTCGCCATCTCTCCTAGAGAGGATGCCCAATGGGCGCGATGGCTGGAGGTTATGGAGAATCCCGATTGGGCGGAAGATGAGAGATTTGCCACTCGACAGGCACGGCAGTCCAATAACACAGAGCTATGGGAGCTTTTGTCCCAGTGGTCACGCCAGTATTCCAAGCACGACATCGCCCGCTGGGGACAGGACAAGCGTATTCCCTGTTTCGCGGTCAACACGATAGCTGACCTCCTGGAGAACGAACATCTGGCAGTCCGTGAATTCTTCCTGGAAATCGACCATCCCGTCGCCGGGACATTGAAGTATCCGGGAGCGCCATACCGATTCTCCAACACTCCATTGCCGCTGGATGCCCGCCCGGCCCCGTTGCTGGGAGAGCATAACCAGGAAATCCTCGAAGGGCTGGAATCATGACTAACGGCCTGCCTCTGGAAGGCGTCAGAGTCCTCGACCTTAGCTGGATCATCGCAGGGCCAACATCGACCCGCTGCCTGGCGATGATGGGGGCCGACGTCATAAAAACTGGCAGCGCTCGCCGTCCTGATCCTTCGACAGGCAGTCCTCCATTCCAGGCGTACAACCAGTCCAAGAGCTATGCCGCTCTCAACATCTCGCGGCCAGAGGGGTTGGAGATGGCAAAGTCTCTGGCCGCGCTCTCGGATGTCGTCATCGAGAACTTCGCCGCAGGGGTCATCGAACGCCTGGGCCTGAGTTACGAAGCTGTGAGCGAGGTCAATCCCAACATCATCATGATCTCGTCCTCAGGCACCGGACACAGCGGGCCGGACAAGGACTACGTGGCATATGGAAGCCTGCTCCAGCACTACACGGGCTGGAACACCGTGTCCGGCTATCCGGGGCGGGAGCCTATTCGCGGCGGACTCTGGGCCGACCCATGGGTGGGCATGGAACTGGCGATGGTGGCGGTTGCCGCCCTCAACCATCGAGCAGTGACTGGCGAAGGGCAGTACATCGACTTCTCGATGGCCGAGGCCCTGAGCGCCAGCATTCCCGAGGCCATCCTACACTACCAGATGAACGGCGCAGTCAAGCAGCCGATGGGAAACGACGACGATTGGCATTCGCCTCACGGAATGTACCATTGCAAAGACTCGGACTCCTGGGTCGCCATCGCCGTGACCAACAACCAGGAGTGGGAAGCTCTGTGCGGCGCCATCGGTAATGCGGAGTTGGCGTCAAAACCCGGTTTCGATGATGCTGAGGTCAGGCGAGAGCATCGGGACGAGATCGACGCGGCCATCAGCCAGTGGACCTCTCTGCATGACGACTACGATGCCGCGCGGATTCTTCAGGCATCGGGTGTTCCCGCCGGGCCGTCTCTGGACGTTTCGCGGGCGCTCGATGATCCTCAACTACGTTCAAGCGGCTACTTCTATCAGATACGGACCGATGACGGCGAACTCCGAGACTTGCCCAGCCTGCCCTGGCGGTTCGAGGGACAGCAAGGGCCGCGCGTTGAAGCCGCGCCGTCTCTGGGGCAGGACAATGATCGAATCTATCGAGAACTGCTTGGGCTGTCGGACGCTGACATCGCTCAATTTATTGATGACCAGATAATTTACTGACAACCAAGGACGCGGGCTATCACTGCCTGATTGTGGGGCTGCAACATGGGAATTCTGTTCGAGAAGAAAAACAAGATTGCGTACATCACGCTCAATAATCCGGAGAAAGCCAACATCCTGGACAAAGAGACCTCCGATGAGATCAGCGAGGCGTGGAAGGAGGTCTGGGAGGACCGGGACATCCGCTGCGCCATCCTGACGGGAAGCGGAGACCGGCACTTCTGCGCTGGCCATAACCTCGCTCCCAGGCCCGGCGTGACCGAGGAGGAACGGGTCCGCATGAGGGCCGATAGCGTCTTCTGGCCGCTGGCAGGCACGGTCAACGGGGCCAACATCGGCGCGGACGGACGTCTGGGCGACCACTATCCGCAGATCATGAAGCCGGTTATCGGAGCCATTAACGGATGGGCCGCCGGAGCCGGATTCTACATCATGCTCACCTCGACGGACATCCGCATCGCGTGCGAGGAACACGCCCGGTTCAAGTTCGCCCTGCTCAGTCAGGGGTGGGTCGGCGGAGGGCCGGGGGCCACGTACCTGCCTCGTCAGGTAGCTCACGCCGACGCCATGCGAATCCTGCTCACCGACGAACCCTTCGACGCCAAAGAAGCCCTGAGAATCAACCTTATAAACGAGGTCGTGCCCCACGATAACCTGATGAACCGCGCCGAGGAGTTGGCGACTCAGATTGCCAATGTCCCGCCCATCGCCGTGCGGATGATGAAAGAGTTCGTCCTCAAATTCAAGGAGACTCCCGTCACCGAGGCGTGGAGGGTGCAGACTCTGATGAACGCCCTGCTCACCCAGTTCACAACCGATGGCGACGAGGGCAGGGCAGCCTTCCTGGAGAAGCGCCCGCCCGAGTTCACGGGCGGAATTCGTCAGAAGGGCGAAGGCTTCCCCGAGCTGTCCGACGAGCAGTGGAATCGCCTGATGGACATCCGTCGAGACGGCGGGGGGTAGGGGAAGCTGTCAGCAATCAGCTTTCAGTCGTCAGCAAACCGGCCACCCTGAGGCCAAAGCCGAAGGGTCTGGTCGAGTCTAGAACAGCGCTGGAATTCCACCGACCAGATACTTCGCCTCCGCTCAGCATGGCGAGGGTCGCCTGCAAACCCGCCACCCTGAGGCCAAAGCCGAAGGGTCTGGTCGAAAGTCGAACAACGCCTGTCACTCGAAC
>JASLRP010000296.1 GCA_030743915.1 SAR202 cluster bacterium
ACAGATTCAATGGGTCCAGACGGTGAAGTTCCCATCGTTGTGCCCAAAAAACCAGTCCAATGGCCGTCTGCTCCCATCCCGACACGGGACGATTCCGATGCCGACGATATGAACCTCAAACCAGGAGCGTTGCAAGGCATCAAGGTGGTGGACTGGACGATCTGGCAGTTCGGTCCTGTCGCCGCCACGATGATGGGAGACCTGGGCGCGGACGTCATCAAAGTCGAATCGCTGGATGGCGACCCCGGACGGGCCGTCTTCGCCGCTGGTGGCGTTGACCGAAGCCTGCCCGCCGGACGCAACGCCTATTTCGAGGCTAATCACAGGAACAAGCGGTGCATCGCCCTCGACCTCAAGAAACCCGAGGGCATTGAGGTTGTCCGCAAATTGGTGGCAGACGCAGACGTGTTCATCCAGAACTTTCGCCAGGGAGTAGCCGAACGTCTCGGCCTCGGATACGACGATCTGAAGAAGATCAATCCCAAGTTGATATACGCCTCCGCAACCGGCTACGGCCCTCTGGGGCCAGACTCGGCAGAGCCTGCCTTGGACTCGGCGGCCCAGGCTCGCAGCGGCCTGATGTTTGCCACAGGCCCTGACGGAGCAGAGCCTTATCCCGTTCAGGGCGTCGTGGGGGACCAGATCGGTGGGATCACTTTGGGTTGGGGGATACTTGCGGCGCTCGTCGCTCGAAATATCCACGGCGTCGGGCAGCGGGTGGACGTCTCGCACCTCTCCAGTTCAATGTGGCTTCAGGGTCTGGCTGTGAGCATGGGGTCGCTGACTCGAGACAAGCCCGACTCCGAGATCAATCTGAGTTCCAACCCGCCTCGAGACAGCGCCTACAATCCCTTGGCAAACCACTACAAATGTCGCGACGGGCGCTGGATAATGTTGGCGAACTTCCAGGCTGATCGCTACTGGCCATCATTTGCCAAAGCGTTGGAACTACAAGACCTTGTGGATGATCCTCGTTTCCAGGACACTCCCGCCAGAGGCAAGAATCGACGGGAGCTTATCAAGATTCTGGACGGAACATTCGCTGGGAAGACATACGATCAGTGGGCGGAGATTTTGAGCGCGTCAGGAGATTTCATCTTCTCGCCAGTCCAGAGCCTGCCTGAGCTAACCGACGACCCCCAGGTGATCGCCAATGGCTATATGGCCAATGTGGAGCATCCCGACCTCGGGCTGGTCAAACTGGCTGACCATCCCGTCCGATACAGCGAGACGCCCAACCGAATCGCCACCGTCGCGCCGGAACTGGGCCAGCACACTGAGGATGTGCTTCTAGCTCTGGGCTACACGTGGGATGACATCACGGGGCTTCAAGACGTGGGCGTCATTCTTTGATCCCTGTGGCACACACTAGTAGCGATCAACCGACCCCCAAAGCGCTCAACTCCGTAATCAACTGATCCACCGTTTCGAAGCGCGCGGATTGAATTCCGACGCTCGTAGCAGAGTCCACGTTGTTCTGGCGGTCGTCAGTGAAAAAGCACTGATTGGGAGAAAGACCAAGCTTCGCCAGGCCTTTCTCGAAGAACTCAGGATCGGGTTTGAGAACACCCAATTCGTAGGAGAGTAGAAAGTCGTCGAAGGTGGCAATTATCGGCTGGACACTCTCGCCGCGTTCCTGGTGCAACTCGTCGGTGTTGGAGCCTATGACCATTCGATAGCGGTCTGACAGGCTTTCAATCAGCGGCACAATGTCAGGATTGGGTTCGATGGCTGACCTCCATAATTCATCGAACTCTTCGGGAGTTTGCTGGATATTGAGGTGGCTGGACATGCGGTTGCGAAACTCCTCGCGGTCGAACTCTCCGCGCATGAATGGCGCATAGGCGTCGCCTTCGAGCATGCGGTCGAACACCTCCCGAGGAGACGTGTGTCTAAGTTCCGCCCACGCGCTGGTGACTTTTTCCCATCTGGTCCAGACCAGTACGCCACCCTGGTCAAAAATCAACGTATCGATTGTCATGAATTGCATCCCTGTGAATACGGCTCGCAGCGCCCAGTTCAAATCCATCCCAATTGTATTCACACAGGCATGGGCACGGCAATATGTTAATGCTCCTCATAAAATCTTCACGCCTTTGAGCGTCATGCTGATTGACACTTTCGCGACCTCTTGATATTCTATATATGTCAGATACGACAAGTGTTTGGCAGTACAACAGGCGAAAGCCGGAAAGGGGTAGGTTAATTTGA
>JASLRP010000297.1 GCA_030743915.1 SAR202 cluster bacterium
CAGTGACAGGTCTGCCACGTGGCCTTGTTCGTTTCTTGTCGTCAACTTTTCCTCCTGATTTTTCGACAGCGCGACTGAGCCTCTTATTCGGTCTGAGTCGCGCAGATTTTATGCTCTCCAGGGGAGCGAGTTTGAATGATCGAGTCCTGTGAATTGCGTGAGCCGTTCAAATTCGCTGAATCGTTGAACGACCTCTTCGTGAGTAAGAGATGCCAGTCTGTCGGCGCTGAAATCCTCCACGGTGAACGACCCCATTACACAGCCCAACGCCGCCGCCCTCCGAATGCCATCGTCTGACAGATCGCCGGTCGCGGAGATCAGCCCCACGAACCCGCCCGCGAAGGTGTCGCCGGCTCCGGTGGGGTCAACCACGCGATCGAGAGGGTATGCCGGAGCCGAAAACAGGTTGCCCTCGTTGGAGACCAACACGCCGTGCTCGCCTCGCTTGATGACCACCGTGCTAGGCCCCACATCGTGAATTCGGGCTGCGGCCTGCCGAAGGTTCGCCTCGCCGGCGTATTGCCGAGCCTCGCCCTCGTCCATGAAGACGATATCAACTGCTTCCACGATGCTGTCCAGTTCGTTCTTCTTTCCGTCAATCCAGAAGTTCATAGAGTCCAGGGCCACAAGCTTTGGTCGCTTTTCCATCTGGCCAAGCACCTCAAGCTGCAACTCCGGGTCGATGTTGGCGAGAAACAGGAAATCGGCGTTGCGATGCTCCTCTGCGAGATTGGGTTTGAAGTCTGCGAACACGTTGAGTTGGGTGTCCAGTGTTTCGCGCTGGTTCACGTCCTCGGTGGAGTAAACGCCCGACCATCGGAAGGTGTCGCCGTCAACACGCTCCAGGCCGCTGACATCGACATCGTGTTTTTCCAGAAGGGCGATATGCTCTGGCTGGAAATCCTCGCCCACAACGGCGACCAGGCTCACTGGTGAGAAGTAGCTGGAAGCGATGGAAAAGTAAGTGGCAGAGCCTCCTAGCGCGTCTTCGCGCGCTCCTTGAGGCGTCTCCACCGAGTCATATGCGACTGAGCCAACAACCAGTAGTGTCATTTTGTATAGTTCATCTTTCTTGTCGTCTATTCTTCTTTAATTTCCCAACAACTGAGACACCAAATTCGGGATCTCACTGGCGGCATGCGCCACTGCGTCTGCGTCCTCCAGTTCATCCTCAGATCCGTAACCGTAACCTGCGCCTATGGCCCGAAGAGAGTTGCGCCGCGCCGCTTCCACATCTTCTCTTCTGTCACCTGTGACCACGCCCTCGGTCAGGCCTGCATTTCCGATGATCTCTGCAACCATCGCTGGTTTGTTATCCTCGTGGCTGGTCCTGCACCTGACCACATCGAAGAACTGCCGGATTCCCTGGGAGTCGATGACTCTATTGGCGTAATCTGGCCCGCCATTGGTGCAGATGGCCAGAGTTCTGTAGTCTTTGCGAAGACTTCTCAGAACGTCGCTGACGTTGGGAAACAGTTGGCCTATGGATTCCACCAGAGCCATCTCTTTGCCGTCAATCTGACGCATTATCGCATCGGCGTCCCGGTTCCCGCATACGCTCTGCACCCATTGGGCAAGCTCTGACATCGGCGAGCCGATGAAGTTCAGAATAAACGCTTCAGCAGGAACTTCGATTCGGGCCTCCCGAAAGGAGTCCTGAACGGCAGGGACCGTCACCGATTCCGTCAGGAACAGCGTTCCATCCAGATCGAAAATCAGAACGGCGTCGCGCAACT
This sequence comes from SAR202 cluster bacterium, assembly GCA_030743915.1. Taxonomy (GTDB): domain Bacteria; phylum Chloroflexota; class Dehalococcoidia; order Lucifugimonadales; family UBA1123; genus UBA1123. Next base: position 1,737 of record JASLRP010000297.1, read on the forward strand.
AGGCGTCTGCCCCGTAGCTGGCGGGCAGTCCCTTCTCAATCCAGGGCACGGTGCCATCCTCGATGTTGAACAGCCTCTCTGAGTCCAGGCCCATCGCCGCCGCCATCTCGCATGCGAGGCCGCTTCTAACGCCTGCCGCGCAGATGAAAAGCAGCTTCTTGTCCTCGGGCAGTTCGTCGATTCGCGCCAGAATATCATCGACTGTAATGAAAATGGCGTCCTTCACGTGTCCTTCCAGATATTCGTCCATGCGCCGGACGTCGATGATCGCCACGTCGTCATCGCCGTACATCTCTCCAGCTTCATCCAGCGTTAGTCTATAATACGGTTCGCCTGATACCTGTCTGGGCATTTACCTCTCCCTCAAATCTAATTCAAGTATTTGTTAACGAGAACGCCCAGCCTGTTCCGAGCGTCCTCAGTGATCGAATCGCGGCTAGTGATCACGGCGTTTTCCAACGCCGATTGACAGCCGCAGGTTCTGTCATTTGGAATCGCGGGCAGCATCCCCTTGATGATGCCCTGGGCGGTGGCGACGTTGTGGGTCAGGTTCTGTATCACCAACTCCACCGTCACCTCCTCTTCTGTGTCATGCCAGACGTCATAGTCGGTCACGAAGGCCAGGGTCGTGTAGCATAACTCGGCCTCGCGGGCCAGTTTGGCCTCCGGCAGCGCGGTCATGCCAATCACGTTAGCGCCCCATGACCGATACAGCGCAGACTCGGCCCTGGTTGAAAACTGCGGCCCTTCCATAACCACATACGTGCCCCCGTCGTGGCTGTCGACGTCCTCGTGAGTCGCGCTTTCAAGGGCGATGTTCCGAAGCTCATCGCAGAAGGGGTCTGCGAACCCGACGTGGGCCACAATCCCGTTGCCAAAGAAGGTGTCGGGACGATGCCTTGTGCGGTCGATGATCTGGTCAGGAATCACAACGTCCAGTGGCTTGATATGTTCTTTCAGGCTTCCGACTGCGCTCACCGACACCACTCGCTCGACGCCCAGAGATTTCAGAGCGTAGATGTTGGCTTTGACTGGAATCTCCGTTGGAGAAAACCTGTGCCCTCGTCCGTGTCGAGGCAGGAATGCAGCCTCAATTCCTTCGATCTTGCCCACCACGATGACATCGCTGGGGTCACCGAAGGGCGTTTCCACTGTAATTTCCTGGCGGTTCTCCATGCCTTCCATGTCGTAGAGGCCGGAGCCGCCAATGAAAGCGATTTTGGGATCAGGCAACCTCAACCTCCAACAGGGCGTTGAGGGTCCGACGATACGGGCTTCGCACAACGCCGCGTTCGGTGATGATGGCGTTGACGTACCTGTTGGGCGTGACGTCAAAGGCGAAATTCACCGCATCCACTCCGATGGCAGCCGTGCGCTTTCCCGCGAATTCCAGCAGTTCGCTGGCGTCGCGTTCCTCAATGGGTATCTCGTCGCCAGTCGAGAGTGACAGGTCCAGAGTACTGGTCGGCGCGGCGACGTAGAAGGGCACGCCGTTCTCCTTCGCCATCACCGCCAGTGGGTATGTTCCTATCTTGTTTGCCACATCGCCGTTGGCGGCTATCCTGTCCGCACCGACGAACACCGCCTGCACCATTCCCTTCCTCAATAACTGCCCAACCGACGAGTCCGAAATCAGAGACGCCGGAATCCCTGCCTGCGCCAGTTCCCAGGCGGTCAGCCTTGCGCCCTGGAGCAGAGGACGGGTCTCGGTGGCGAACACTCTTTCGATCCGGTTGTCGCTCCAGGCAGACCTGATGACGCCCAGGGCCGTGCCGTAGCCACCGGTGGCCAGCGCGCCTGCGTTGCAGTGCGTTAGGACCTGACTGCCCCACGGAATCAGGCTGGCCCCATGCTTGCCGATGTCGTGATTGAAGTTCAGGTCGTCTTTATGAATCTTCACAGCCTCAGAGGTCAGGTCAGTCACGACCTCCTCCACAGACTGAGCGTTTCGAGACACACACAGCAGCCTATCGACAGCCCACGCCAGGTTGGCGCCGGTGGGACGAGCATTTTTGATCTCCAGGGCGGCCTTGCCAAGCTCGTCAGAAAATCCGCCGTTGGCGGTCCGGGAAAGCTCCATAGCAGCCAATGCGAGTCCGTATGCTCCGGCGATTCCGATGGCGGGCGCTCCCCGCACCATCATGTCACGAATGGCCCCAATGACCTCCCGATAGTCGGAAGTCTCGACCCACACCTCTTCCATCGGAAGACGTGTCTGATCGATCAGTCGAACACTGTCGCCTGTCCATATGATGGGGCTGAATTCGCTGGCGCCGTTCAAGGCCACATTACCCTCCTGCTGCATATGCGGCGGGTGGGCGCTCGGCCTTTTGGGCAAACAAAAAACTTCTCAACGCGAGACGAGAGAAGTTCATTCATGGGAACATCACTCTCATCTCTCGAACATCAGATGTCCGTCGGAATTGGCACCGTGTCGGTAATGCTGATGGCATCCCAACCGGTTGCCGGGTTTCAAAGGGCCGAACCCTCCGCCACTCTTGATAAGAGTTTCTATATTCAGTTGTTCTGGGCATAAAGAATCCTACATTGCGGGATTCTGCCATGTCAAGTTCACGTCTGGAGTGGGCAGCATTTCCAGGCAAGTGGTTGAAGACAACGGTCCGGGTCAGAGAGCGGATCCGTCATCAAACGACCACACGACGGCAGCAGAAGACATATCGATGCCAGCCGCCCAATCCAGGCGGCTATTGAACCTTCGTGGTCGCGACGACCAAGCTCAGCGGCGTCTTCTGGCCACCACGCCCGCGCCGAGGCCCATCAATATGATCGCCATGAGAGCCACCATCGCCAGCGTCCTATCCGGGATCGAAATGCCGCCAACATCCGGCGGTTCCACAGCAAGGATCGTGACAGTTGTGAGGACTCCAGGCTGATCGCTGATGACCAGTGTTTCTCCGTCAACAGAGGTAACCGTCATCTCACGCTGGTACTCTCCAGGGGGAACGATCTCGGCTGTGGTTATCGACAGGGTGCCCTCTGGCAGCGGGAACGAGACTTCAGTTGTTGGCTCGCTCAGTGTGAAGACCTCCGTATGGTTGGCAGGACCACTGAGCGACACCGTAACCGTTTCGACCTGCTTGGTGAACGTGCAGTTCGCATTGTTTATGCCGTCAAACCCTGTGGGAATCGTGCCAAGGTATTCGAACTCGATCGGCAGTTGAGCAGCCAGGGTCGTGATACATGGCCCGACACCAAATACCACTGGCTCCAAGATCGTCACTGTCTGGAGGACTCCAGCCTGGTCGCTGATGACCAGCGCATCTCCGTCCACTGACGTAACCGTCATCTCGCGCTGGTACTCTCCGGGGGGAACGATCTCGGCTGTGGTTATCGACAGGGTGCCATCCGGCAACGGGAACGAGACATCAGTTGTTGGCTCGCCGAGTGTGAAGACCTCTGTATGGCTGGCGGGACCGCTCAGCGCCACGGTAACGGTTTCGACCTGCTTAGTGAACGTGCATGTCGCATTGTTGATGCCATCGAACCCCGTGGGGATCGTGCCTTGGTATTCGAACTCGATTGGCAGCTGGACGGCCAGGGTTATAGCACATGGACCGACCCCAAACGCCCCGTCGTCGGCAGATTGGGCGAAGACTTTTTCCGGAACACTTCCGATCACAATTACAGCCAACAATATCAAACCAACCCAGAATCCAACCCCGAATTGTCCTGATCTGTGAACCATTGATAGACTCCTCGCCTGATCGTAAAGCGACAGGCCAACGCACTATCTTGTGGAGAATCTCCGATATGCAATTTATGGATTTCGATATACAAAAGACAATAATATTTGGTCCACTAGTAAGCGCGATGCTTGGGATCGCAAAACTAAGTCAACGCGGCAGGTTTCTAGAACACAATTTGGATACCCGATGTTTGTCAGATCGATTCCAGACCGAATCTAGCACAGGCAATAACTCATGACCCCCATATAGCACAGACTATATGACCGCCTTCTGAGGTTGTCAACTGCCACTATCCGCAAGAAATTTGCGTCGTCAACAGGGACGGGACTCCAGTCCATTCCGAAACGAACTTCGCGGCTTTTCTCAGAAACGGCTCCAGGCGACAATAATGTTGTCGATAAACAAAACCGGAGCCTCGAAATTCGAGGCTCCAGTTCTTCAGGTCAAACTAGCCTGGGCTGAGTCTGTTCGGACCTAGTAGTCCATCGGGGGCATCGGCGGCGCTGCCGCTGCGCCCTCAGGAGCAGGAACGTCGGTGATCAGCGACTCGGTAGTCAGGACCATCGCGGCGACGCTGGCAGCGTTCTCGATGGCCGCTCGTGTAACCTTGGTCGGGTCCATGATGCCACGCTCCAGCAGATGGCAGAACTCGCCGGCTTCGGCGTCGTATCCCCAGTCGCCTTCGCTGTCGAGGCTCTGGTTCAGAATGACCTCTCCGGACACGCCCGTGTTCTCGGAGATCAGCTTGATGGGATACTCAAGGGACTTGGACAGAACGCTGGCGCCTGTGGCTTCGTCGCCACCCAGGCTCAGGCTGTCCATGGCCGCTCGCGCCCGGATTACGGCGAGTCCGCCGCCGGGGACGATTCCCTCTTCAACAGCCGCCCGCGTTGCGGACAGGGCGTCCTCGACACGGTTCTTCTTCTCTTTGAGTTCGACCTCTGTGGCCGCGCCAACCTTGATGATGGCGACGCCGCCGGAGAGCTTGGCAAGACGCTCTTGCAGCTTCTCGCGGTCGAAGTCGGATGTGGTCTCGTCAACCTGGGCTTTGATCTGGTTGATTCGGCCCTGGATGGAGTCCTCGGAGCCTGCGCCGTCCACGAATGTGGTCTCTTCCTTGGAGGAGACGATTCGGCGGGCGCGGCCCAGGTCTTCAACTGTGACCGACTCCAGCTTGCGGCCAACCTCTTCGCTGATGACCTGGCCGCCTGTCAGGATGGCCATGTCTTCCAGCATTGCCTTGCGGCGGTCGCCAAAGCCAGGGGCCTTGACTGCCAGGCAGGAGAGAGTGCCTCGGAGCTTGTTGACAACCAGTGTCGCCAGAGCTTCACCCTCGATGTCCTCGGCCACGATCACGACGTTCTTGCCGACCTGGAGAATTTTCTCCAGCGCAGGCAGCACATCGGAAACAGCAGAGATCTTCTTGTCGGTAATGAGAATGTACGGGTCGTCGATGGCTGACTCCATCCTCTCCTGGTCGGTGATGAAGTAAGGAGAGATGTAGCCACGGTCGATCTGCATGCCCTCTACGAACTCCTGCTCGTAGGAAAGGCCCTTGGACTCTTCGACGGTGATGACGCCGTCTTTGCCGACCTTCTCCATGACGTCGGCGATGAGGTCACCCATCTCCTCGTCGTGAGCGGAGAGGGAAGCGACCTGAGCGATCTGGACTCGGCCCTCTACAGGAGTGGCCATATCCTCGACTGCCCCTCGCAGAGCGCCAACGCCCTTTTCGATGCCGCGCTTCAGGGCCATGGGGTTGGCGCCAGCGGCGATGTTCTTGAATCCTTCGTGAATGATGGCCTGGGCCAGCACTGTGGCGGTCGTGGTGCCGTCACCGGCCACGTCATTTGTCTTGCTGGCGGCTTCTTTGAGAAGCTGGGCGCCCATGTTCTCGAAGGGGTTTTCCAGTTCAATTTCCTTGGCGATGGTCACGCCGTCGGAGCAGACCTGGGGAGGCCCGAACTTCTTGTCCAGAACTACGTTTCGTCCCCGTGGGCCGAGGGTAACGCCGACGGTGGAGGCCATCGTGTCGATGCCCCGCTTCATGGCGGCCCTGGCTTCCTCGCTAAAAGTTAGCTGTTTTGCCATTAAGTCCTCCTTGCTGTGTGGTCAGCAAATTCGATTACTTCTTGAAAAGAATGTCGTCTTCGCGGAGCACCAGGTACTCCACGTCGCCCTCTTTATACTCTGTCCCCGAGTACTTGGAGTAAACGACGGTGTCGCCAACCTCCACGTCCATTGGGACTCGTGAACCGTCTTCGGTCACCCGGCCCGGACCAGCCGCCACAACCTGACCCTCTTGGGGCTTTTCTTTGGCAGTGTCGGGAATGTAGATTCCGCCCGCTGTCATTGACTCTTCGGCTTCTGACGGAGCAACGACTACGCGGTTGCCCAATGGCTTGAACGAGACCTTTGCGTCTGTCGCCATATTATTGAGACCTCCTACAAATTATTTTATGTTGATTCCTTTGTTTTAGCAATCGATGAGTGAGACTGCTAATTTGAAATTCTACCGGAGGAATTTCACGCCTGTCAACAGTGACGCTCACAAACACCATGTTGGCGAATCGCAGGGCGCTCTCAAAGCTTGACGCTCAGCCAATCGAATCGAGGCTGCCTGCCAGAAACCGGGCATGACTTGCTCCAATCATCCCAAACCGACAAACAAATCTACATTGACGCTGGCTCAGGCTCCCACATATCATCGAGTCATGGATGATTCCGCCCAAAGCTCTGAATCTGGCTCATTGCCGGGGCTGACCCTGGCATTGGTCCAAACCCTGCGACCCAAACAGTGGACCAAAAACCTGCTGGTCTTCTTGCCGCTGTTCTTCACGGTCAACGAGGCCTGGGACCTGGACGACGTGTCACAGGGCGCAGAGTTCATCGGCAGGAGCGTTGCCGCGTTCCTGGCGTTCTCGGTCCTGAGCGGGGCCATATACATCTTCAACGACCTGGCTGACGCCGACAGAGACCGGGCACACCCTCGCAAAAAGTTCCGGCCCATTGCGTCAGGCAGACTGCCGAAGAAGCTCGCGTTTGTGTCAGCCGTCATTCTTGGCGCAGTGCCACTCGGCGGCGCATTTATCCTGGAACCCCGTTTCGGAGCAGTGGCTCTGGGATACGCGGTCACAATGATCGCTTACTCGCTGGCCTTGAAATCCGTGGTATTGCTGGACGTATTCGCCGTCGGTTCTGGATTCGTGCTTCGGGTGGTCGCAGGCGCGGCCGCGCTCCAGGTGCCCATATCTCCCTGGTTGTATCTCTGCACCGGGCTGGGGGCGCTGTTCATCGCTCTGTCGAAACGCAGAAGCGAGCTGGCGTCCGCCGGGGAGTCGGCGTCCCAACAGCGGGACATCCTGGGCAAGTACACCCTGGCCTTCCTCGACCAGTTGACGGCTATCGTCGCGACCTCTGCCCTCATCAGTTACTCGCTCTACACCTTCACCGCGCCCAACCTTCCCGACAATCACGCGATGATGTTCACCATCCCCTTCGTGACGTACGGCCTGTTCCGGTACATGTACCTGGTACACACCCGCAATCTCGGCGAGAATCCGGAGGACATCGTCATCACAGACGCGCCCATGATTATTTCCATTGTGTTGTGGCTGTCTGTCGGAGCCGCGATTCTGATCGCCTTCCGGTCCAGATTTCGCAGGCCATCAGACGATGCCGTCAGGTGTGGCCTAAGCACATCTGCTGTGCTACACTCCAGCAAGTTTTATAGCCAAATATGCCCGGTGGAACGATCTTATTTAGACTAGGAGCAAGCAATGGTTCCCCCTGAGAATCTGTTCGGTGCGATACCCATCTGGGTGGCGGTGTATGTCTTTGGCTTCGGGACCTTCGGAGCGGCGGGTTTCATCCTTTACCATCGGGTATTCCGACTGGTGATGATTGGCAAGCAACCAGCCAGATTCGACCAGCCCGTGAGGCGTCTCTTCGGAGCGCTGCCTATGATATTAGGCCAGAAGAAGGTCCTCCAGAGCGTGTCGCTGAAGGACAAGGCGGGACTCGCTCACTTCTTCATCTTCTGGGGATTTCTATCCTTCACGGCCAGCTACGTGCTGTTCATATTCGGAGACTCCGCCTGGAGTCCTTTGTCAGAGAAAATTCTCTCCGAGAAGGGCGTGGAGATATTCGGGTTCTACCTGGACATTTTGGCAGTCGTGTTCTTCGTCGTTCTCATATGGGGAGCCATCCGACGCTGGGGCGTCAAACCTCGGAGACTTTCCTATGATCTGACTCAAAAGAAAGAATCGCTCATCATCATGGTGCTGATAGCGTTTCTGATGCTGTTCACCCTGCTGACAGAAGGCTTCTACGTGGCATCAGGGGGCCACGGCCCTCACGCCACGCCTCCTATCGGCAAGGCCATCGGTGAAGCATTTTTGGACGCTGGTATCGACGGAGACTTGGCCAACGGCTTTCAGGGAATATTCTGGTGGCTCCACGTAGGCATCATCCTGGGATTCTCCCTCTACATACCCC
>JASLRP010000298.1 GCA_030743915.1 SAR202 cluster bacterium
GGCCCCAATCTGACTGAGAAGATCACCGAAGGCATCATTGGCGAGAACGGCGTGTTCGCCCATGACTGGAAGGCCCGCGTCGGCCATCCGCTGAGCCAGCTTGTATACCAGAACAGGGGAGGCGTTCTCCCCAGGCCAGCGCCAGACGTATTCGCGAAAGACGTCACCGCCGGCAAGGTGTTTTCAGGCAAGGACTGGGAAGTGACCGGAGCCGACGCCGAACATGTTCAGCCATATCTGGACTCGCTAGCGTACCGGCTGGACACTCCAGATGGCAGCATAGTGTTCACCGGAGACACTCAGCCATGCGACTCTGTGACTCAGCTTGCCAAAGACGCAGACGTGATGCTGTGCATGTGCTGGGATGATCAGGAAGTCATGGACGAAAACGGCGAAGCATCGTTCCAGTGCGGAACGACGGGCGCTGCAAAGATGGCCCAGGAGGCCGGTGTCAAGAAGCTTGTCCTTGTCCACATCGGCCCGCACCTGTCAGGTCACCCGGTGATGGAAAAGGGAATCGGGGATGTGAAAAAGCTCTACGACGGTGAGTTGCTGTTCTCCGAAGAGCTGATGTCATTTGAGGTCTGATCGTCGTCGTCGCTGATATCGCGCATCTTTTCCCACTCGTGACGCCACACCTCCATGTTCAGGAAGTCCAGACCGGACCGGCGAACCTCGCGCAGGTCACGGAATCCAGATTTTCGGAAGCTTTTTTGCGCCCGTTTGTTCCAGGTGAGCGTGTGAAGATACACTCGCTTGAACGGGTAGGCGGTGAACATATGGTCCAGCAGTAGATCCACGGTCTCGGTGCCAAAACCCTGGCTCCAGTACGCCTTGTCGCCGATCATGATTCCAAGCTCGGCTTCGCCTGAGCGAAGGTCTATGTCGTAGAACATGCAGTTGCCGATGTGCCTGCCTTCAACGGTGTCCACGGCGAGTCGTTTTGAGCGGATTCCCGGCAACGACAACTCTTCTTTGGAGTATCGGGCAAAGTCTTCGTAGGACATGTTGAGGGGGCGTGTTGCGTCAAGCTCGGCCAGTTCCGGGTCGATGCGCCAGCCATAGTCATCCTTGGCGTCTTCGATTTTCTTTTCGCGAAGCACGATTCTGGGGCCTGAGATCAACACGCCTTCGCGCTCGGACTCATCCTCGGGATTTCTTTTCGACCAGGGAAATGCCTTTTTGAACAATTTTCACCTCGTTCTCGTAGGTGAGAGATTCTAGCGCCTGTTTTATCGGCGACCACTTCACAACGTCGAATTCGTGGTCGTGCAGTGACATATCGCCGCCCACAGCGGTCATTAAATAGAAGTGGACCATTTTGTGGCATCGTACACCATCTTGGGCGCGTACAAACCAGTACTCAATGGTATCGATGAATTGATGCTCTTCGACTTCCAGGCCAGTCTCTTCCCGCACCTCGCGCAGCGCCGTCTCAACCTGAGTCTCATCGGCCTCCGGGGTGCCTTTGGGAAGGCCCCAGATGGGTGGGTAATTGCGACCGCATAGCGCGACGTCGAATTCCCCATCTCGGATTCGATACACCACACCGCCAGAAGATTCCAGCTCTTGGACCCGTCGTTTCCTTCTCATATTCCTCGCGCTCTTCCCGCCTATTCGAGTCTCATTCTAGGCGGTGGATTCTGAGCGAGTCAAGCAAGCAGTCGCCAATTCACGGCTGTGTTACCTTAACAATTATCATGTTCAAGACCGAACGACCACACACGGAGGATCGAATTGACGACTAGCGAAGCAGAGTTCAACGACAAGATTGCCATTGTGACAGGCGCGGGCAGAGGCATGGGTCGGGCGGTGGCACACCGACTCGCGGCGGGCGGAGCAAAGCTGGTGGTCAATGATGTGGCGACTGACTCGGCTGAAGGTGTGGCCTCGGAGCTTCGAAGCCTGGGCGCCGAGGCAATCGCAGCCCCCGGCGACGTCTCCAACAGTGCAGATGTAAAAGACATGGTGGATGCGGCCATCGAGAATTTCGGCGCGTTGCATATCCTGGTAAACAACGCGGGAATCCTGCGACCAACTGCGGTTATCGATATTGAAGAGGACGAGTGGGACCTTGTTGTAAGCGTCAACCTGCGCGGGACCTACCTGTGTTCCAGAGCGGCGCTGCCGTCGATGCGCGAGGCGGGTTGGGGCCGGATCGTGAACTTTTCTTCCACCGCCGGGAAGAACGTCAGCACCGTGGGCGGGGCTCATTACACGGCGGCAAAGGCCGGAATTCTGGGCTTCACGCGCCATCTGGCGAAAGAGGAAGCGGGTTATGGCATCACCGTGAACTCGGTGTGTCCCGGTCTCATTGACACTGAGATGGTGCGCGCCACGATAGACCCGGACCTGACAAAGACGTACGCGGCCAGCTTCCCGATTCCCCGACTCGGCGAGCCAGAAGAGGTCGCGGAACTGGTGGCGTTTTTGGCTTCGGACAGGGCGGCATATATCACGGGAGCGTCACTGGACATCAACGGCGGAGACCTGATGATCTGACGCTACGATATTGCGGAAAATGCATGGGAATTCCGCCAACTTGCCATGCGAGGGCGCGTGCGATATTCTAGGCACGCTTGAGGCACGCAATCTTCAGGCGCAACCTCGAACTCAAAAACCTTACAAGGAGGTCAAGATCAGCATGGCTGATATGTCTAAAACGGTCGCCATAGCAGGCGTAGCCGAGTCCGACGAGATCGGGAGAGTGGAGGGCAAGTCCTCGCTCCAGCATCATGCAGAATCGGCGTATAACGCACTCGAAGACGCCGGCATCAAGATGAGTGAGGTAGACGGTCTTCTGTCCGCCGGATTCTCAACTCTGACACTGGCGGAGTACATGGGCATCGAGCCCACGTACACAGATACAACGGCGGTGGGAGGTTCGTCATTCATCATCCACATCGCGCACGCGATGGCGGCGATTAACGCCGGGTACTGTGAGGTAGCGCTTGTGACCCACGGCGAAGCCGGTCGCAGCGCTCGAAGCCGCTCAGGCGGAAACGCCTCAGAGCCGACTCCTCAGTTCGAGACTCCGTACGGCTTTATTGGCGCCCCCGTCAACTACGCGATGGCCGCTCGACGCTATATGCACGAGTACGGCGAGGACCGCACGCGACAGGCAATGGCTGAGATCGCAGTATCCACCCGTAAGTGGGCGCTGATGAACCCCAAGTCATACATGAAAGACCCCATGTCCTTTGACGACTACCACGAGTCCCGCTGGGTCGCGTGGCCGTTCCATCTGTTTGACTGCTGTCTGGTGACTGACGCCGGCGGAGCGTATGTCATCACCAGCGCAGAACGGGCCAAGAGCCTTGCCAAAAAGCCCGTCTATGTTCTCGGAGCCGCCGAAGGCCACGACCATAACATGATAAGCACGATGCCCGACCTGACCCGCACCTGGGGACGCTACAGTGGCCCCAAGGCTCTGGAGATGGCTGGCTTGACCCACGACGACATCGACCTGGCGATGATCTACGACTCCTTCACATACACCGTCCTGGCGACTCTTGAGAGCCTGGGATTCTGTGGCCCTGGAGAAGGCCCTGATTTTGTTGCCAACCAGCGCACCGCGCCCGGTGGCGACTTCGCGTTAAACACCAACGGCGGCGGCCTGTCCTATACTCACTCGGGCATGTATGGCATGTTCCTCGTGCTTGAGGCGGTCCGACAGCTGCGTGGCGAGACCGGAGAACGCCAATTGGACAGCCCCAAAACTGCGATGGTTCACGGCACAGGCGGTTCGCTGTCATCCACTGGAACCACAATCCTTGCGGTTGACTAACATCCAGTGGCGCCAACCGGGTTCGGTTCGACGTTTGACCACATTCGAGACAATACAAAGAATTCCAGGAGATAGGAATGACCTCAGGATATAACAAACCCCTTCCGGTTCCCCAAGGGGAGTCGGACCACTACTGGGAGAAGGCCAAAGCCCACGAGCTATGGCTGCGCAATTGCGATGATTGCGGCACTCCCTACTTTTACCCGCGCGACATCTCGCCCTGCTGCTTCTCCAAGAACACATCTTGGGTGCAGGCCAGCGGCAAAGCGACGCTGTTTACCTTCGCGATAGTGCATAGGCCCCCACACCCTGGTTTCAGGGAAATCGCGCCCTATGTCACGGCCGTGGTGGAGTTGGAAGAGGGACCGAAGTTCCCCACCAATATCGTGATCGACGACCCGACGCCTGAAAATCTTCAGATTGGCATGGCGCTGGAAGTGACATACGACGATGTCACCGAAGAGATCACCCTGCCGAAGTTCAAGCCTGCATAGGTCAGACTGAACAGCTTTGCGAGGGTCGGACGACCCTCGCAAAGCTTGAACTCTATATCCTCCGACACTCGGGGTATGCTCCGACTGTCGGATGAATGTGGCGCATTCTCGGTTATCCTGCGCGCCAGAATCTTCAAGTTACCTGCCCTACCCCTCAGGATACGGTGTGCCAAACTTGCCGTCGTAGGCCATATCGCCCAGAGCTTTTCGGTCTCGGCGTCGGCCTCCTCGCATATTGTCTGGCCTGAATCCAAAGGGCAGGACGGTGATTAGCTCCAGATTATCGGGAATGCCCAGAATTTCCTTGACTTTGCGGTTCTGTTCTTCGACCCGAAGCCCCACGAAACAGGTGCCAAGCCCCTCCTCCCACGCCACAAGCTCGATCTGTTGAAGGGTGCGCCCTGCGTCCAGTTCTGGCCTGTCGGCGTCGTCCTCCATCGCGATGGCGATTGCCATGGGAGCATCGGCGATGAAACCTCCGCTGGAGGCAATGCCGCCGATCTCGCGAAGTGTGTCTCGGTCTTTTATCACGACGAAATGCCACGGCTGTAGGTTTCGAGAGCTTGGTGCCCACTGCGCCGCCCGCAGCAGTTTCATAATCACATCTTCAGGAACGGGGTCGGCCTTGTACTGCCTAACAGTAAGTCGGGTTCTGATGGCATCATAGACATCCATATTGGCCTCCAAATAGTTCGTTTACAAGATTTGCTAACAGCTTACATGGTGGGTCAAGTGGTTTGGCAGGCGGCAGGTAATGAATCGGTTACAGGCGGAACGTTGACGCCTGCGAGCATATGGGGTTGTTGCAAATCCGGCCGGGTCGTACAATCGGCGACGGCCACACGATGATTTACGCCAGGAGGAGTTCGTGTCGTCAGAGACACAGATGGCGCGTAAGCGGAATCGGACCTTCATACTCAGCAGCATGTCTACTGGGCATGGTATCGCGCATCTATTCGACCAGGGAATTCCCGTGTTGATGCCCACGATATCCTCGTCCTTTGGACTTTCGGATATTCAGGTGTCAGTGGTGTTGGCTTTCCGGTTTGCGGGTTTCGGAATCGTAAACCTGGGCGGCGGCCTGGTCGTCGATATGCTTAAACGCTACTGGGGAATGATGCTTGCAGGCTGCATGTTCAGCGCGGGCATATTCTTTGCGCTCGTCGGCGTGTCGCCCAACTTTCCGATCCTTTTGATAACATCGTTTTTGGCGTCGATTCCAGGCGCGTTATGGCATTTGCCATCGGCGGCCTCGCTGTCCCAGTTGTTTCCTGACCGGCGAGGCTGGGCTATCTCAATTCATGGGTTCGGCGCCAACATTGGAAACGTGGCTGGGCCGATAATGGCAGCGGCGATTCTCGGACTCGTCGGCTCCTGGCGGAGCGTCCTATTCATCTACGCTGTGCCCGCAGTCATGATGGGGGTGTTCGTATGGTGGTCTCTTCGAGACATTGGCAAGGAAGGAGACGACCCTCCGACTGAGTTGAGCGCTCATCTCAGGGACACCTGGGGGATCATGAAAAATCCGGTGGTGTTGCTGTTGGTGCTCGCCGCGATTCTGCGTGGTATCGGGCTGGATGCTGTTTTTGCCTGGTCGCCTTTCTATCTTGAGGAGACATTGGGCAAGGGACACTTGAGCGCCGGGTTCCACTACTCGCTTCTGACAGGAATGGGCATCATCTCTGCCCCAATAATGGGTCTCGCTTCTGACCGGTTCGGCAGGAAGGTGGTGCTTGTCCCTGGATTTTTGCTGGCGGCAGGGTTCTCGTTGCTGACGGTATTCGCTGGGGAAGGATTCCTGCTGATGGTGGTTTTCGCAGGAATGGGATTATTCAGCTTCGCGCTTCACCAGGTCATTCAGGCGGCTGTGCTTGACGTGGTCGGGCAGGGGACGGAGGCGACGGCAGTCGGGCTGATATTTGGAATCAACGGAATACTTGGCGCTGCGTCGCCGTTCCTGGGTTTCCTCGTCATAGACAACTTTGGAGGATATGGAGCCGTCTATTACTACGCCGGAATCCTCACCGCCCTGTCTGCGCTTTTGACGATATTTGCGCCGATGAAGATGGCCCCTCGTGTTGGAGCCGCGACCTCCTAGCGTCCGGCGTTTTTCATCAGCGCCTCTCGGACAGCCTCTCCCACCTGAGCCGTCGAGCTTGAACCTCCGAGGTCTGACGTCACGGTTCCACTGTCTATCGTCGCCCTCACTGCTTGCTCAATTGCATTAGCCGCCTCTGGGTGGCCTTTGTAATCGAGGAGCATCTTGGCTGCCATGATCGCGGCCATCGGATTGGCAATACCTTGTCCGATAATATCCGGCGCCGTGCCGTGAACAGGCTCGAAATACGCGAAATCCTTCTCGGCGTTGAAGCACCCCGCCGGAGCCAGTCCGCGACTGCCCTGAACAGCGCCGCCCACATCGCTCAGGATGTCGCCCGCTCGATTCTCCGCGACAACGACATCCACCAATTCAGGCGCCGTAATCATTAGGTAGGCCATCGTGTCAACATGGACGTGCCGAGATTCGATATCCGGATGCTGGGCGGAGATCACTTCAAACAACCGAGACCAAAGCCCATTCGGCAGGCCTTTCTCGGCCACCGCCACCTGTTTGCGGCCTCGTTGTTCGGCAAAATCGAAAGCGAACTCGATGACACGCCTGACGCCGGCATAGGTGTTGTGTTCAGGCCGAATCTCGCTCTCCAAAGGCGTCCCGACCTTGAATGTGCCGCCGGTCCCGCTTTCGTAACCCTCGGTGTTCTCGCGAATAACCACAAAGTCGATGTCGTCGCTGGTCTTGCCCTTCAGCGGAGTGAGATCGTCATTCAGGAGCCTGCACGGTCGCACATTGGCGTAGAGGTCGAGTCCGCGCCTGAGGCCCCGCAGGACGACCTGGGCGCTTTCGCCTGAAGGGACGCGAGGGTCGATACCGCCGGCGCCGAACAGGGCCGCGTCGAATGTTGACGGAAGCCCCGTGATAAAGTCGTCAATGTCGTCGGGCGCCACCTGGCCCGTTTTGAGGTAATGTTCGACTCCAAAGTCGTATGTCTCGTAGTCCAGCGCGAACTCGTAAAGCTCGTGGGCAGTTTCCAGTGTCTTCACTGCTTCGGGCATGATCTCGTGGCTTATGCCGTCACCGGGGATTACTGCGATTCTGACCATCTGAAGACCTCCGAGACAATGATTTGAAAGCGGGATTCGATTAGCGCTCGCATGCGGGCGTCATAATATCATAAGGTGATCTGGTCAGCCCGTGCGGTTGCACACGGGGGCAGAATCCGCTCGCTCAGTCTGAGGTTCGAACTCGATTGTTGAAGAATAAAATCTACTATGGCTGGCTGGCGTTGGCCGCGATCTCTGGAATCAATTTCGCCAACGCCGTCACGTCCATTGGGATGCTGACGGTCTTCGTGCTGCCTATGTCCGAAGAGTTCGGATGGAATCGCACGCAGATTTCCGGAGCCACTAGCGTTGGCGCCATTCTGGGCGCGTTGGCCGCTCCGGTGATGGGGAGGTTCTCAGATCGGGTAGGCGCACGCGCTATCCTGACCGTCGGTGGCGTCCTGATTGTTGTGGCGATGGCGTATTTGTCGTTGATGCAGACGCTGGCAGGGTTCTACTTCGCTTTCGGGATGGCGCGGTTGTCGGACCAGGGATTCGTGCAGGCTGTTTCTCCTCCCGCTGTGGCGAAGTGGTTTCTCCGGTATCGCGGAAGGGCGATGGCGGGGTTGTTCTTTGCCACATCCACGGGCGGAATCGTCATGCCTCTTTTGGCACAGGCGGTCATACAGGGCTGGGCGTGGCGAGAGGCGTGGGGAGTGATGGCGGTCGTCATGGCCGTTCTCGGCGTAATGCCGGTTGCGATGATTGTCAGGCGCCAACCGGAGGATATGGGGCTCCAAATTGATGGTCGGTTGATGGCCGAAAGATCAGAGGCGACGCCCGATTCTCACAGCACGGATGAGCCGTCATGGAGCCTGCACGACGCCCTGAGAACGCCGACGTACTGGCTCGTTCTTGCCGCGGTGTTCACCACAGGAATTGCCGGCACCGGAATCGGGCTGCACATGGTGCCTTATCTGGTGGAACAAGGTGTCGGATCGACGGCGGCGGTGGGAGCGGTGAGTTTCAGTTTCGCGGCATCGGCGTTTGGAAATCTGTGGTGGGGCGTGCTCTCTGAAAAATTCTCGCCTCGGCTTTTGCTGGCGGCGATATACGTGATCAGAGCGGCCAGCGTCGCGTTGTTATTGGTCTCTGACACGGTGTTCGAGGCCTACTCTTTCGCTCTTCTCCGAGGATTCACTGAAGGGGGCGTTGCGGCTGTGGGGGCGATATTGTTGGCGGAGTATTTTGGACGGACGAACCTGGGCGCGATCTATGGAACGAACCGGGCCGTGCTGGTTTCGGGTTTCGCCATCGGCCCGCTCATCGCGGGCGCGGCCTACGACATTAACAATAGCTACGCACTGGCATTCATCTCGTTCCTGGCGCTCATGCTGTTGGGCGCTGTCCTGGTCACGATGGCGCGGGAGCCGACTCGTCGTGAAGTGGCTGGCGGCGAATGAACGTTTCGGATACACTTCACGGCGTCTCAATCGAGGCTCCGAGAGTCAATCCACTCAATTCATGCGCAGAGGTGAGCGATGCCCAACAAGATTAACAAAGCCATCGAGTTACTGGATCAGGGCCAGCCGATCTACTACACGGGCGGCCATACAGGAGCAAACCTCAGCTACGAGGGCGGAAAGAGTATGTCCAAGACGTGGGCAGATTATGTGAACGTCGGCATGGAGCATGGCGCGTTCGACATGGCCGGACTGGATGAGTTCATGCGCGGCCTGATTGACGGCGGCCCAACGAACAGCGGCCATCGCACTCCTGCGGTGATCGTTGAGCCTCCTTTGGATGGCTCATCTGAGGATGTGGTGCGGGCCAATGCCTGGCAATTCAGGCAGATTCTGGCTCGTGGCGCTCATGGAATTCTGATGTGCCATGCTGAGACTCCGGGCGCGGTCAAAGCGTTCGTCGAGTCGTGTCGGTATCCATTCCAGACAGTTGGCGTCGGCAAGGGGTTGGCTCAAGGCCAGCGAGGCTCGGCAGGTCAGGCTTCTGCGTCTCAGGTGTGGGGCGTGTCTGTCGATGATTATCTGGACAAGGCCGATCCGTGGCCTTTGAACCCCGATGGCGAACTGATGCTGGGATTGAAGATCGAAAACCGCCGCGCTCTTGTGAACGTCGAGGCAACAACCAGAGTTCCTGGCATATCCTTCGCGGAGTGGGGTCCCGGCGATATGAGTATGTCCTACGGTTACAAGAATTTCCCAGGCGAGCCGCTTCCCGATGAGCTTCAGGAAGCGCGTGAGCGAGTGCGGAAGGCGTGCCTGGAGTCTGGAATAGCGTTCCTTGAAGGAATGACCGCTGAAAACGCTGCGCGCAAGATCGACGAAGGAGTCAAAGTCGGGTCTGCTGGCGTCAACGGCGAGGAAGTTGCCAGAGTCGGGCGGGAGCACACAGGCAGGACGATGCCGGTGTAACTTCAAGCCCGATTAACATGTAATAATCGTGGCGGTTTTTCCGGCGATTTATTGGACATAAACCGCCACGATAATTGGCGGATTACCCCTTGAAAATTGCTGTGAGACACAGGGCTTCGTTGGCGTCAAATGCTGTGGCTCCGAACTGAGCAGCGTCAATTGGAATAAAGCGGTTAACAGGCATGAATATCGTCTCTTAGCCGCTTTATTGGTTGAAATGCTATTGATAGGCGTTGACCCTGTGTTTTCAGATTGGTATGCTTTACGCGATTCAGGCAGGTCTGTGTATTGTCCTGCCCATTGTTTGTTGGAAATTTACAGTCAATTCGGGCGTTAATTGCGCAAGAATTCGCGAAGTTTTGTACTTGTATTAACTTCGGTTAGTAATCAGGAGCGAATCAGGATGATGGATTCCCAGTGGCGCAAGTCCGTAACTTCCGCTTCAGCCGTGCGTATTTTTGCAGTAGCCCTTCTGGCATTGCTGTTTGTCGTGTCTTACGAATCATCGCCCTCAGTGGTGTCGGCAGCTTCGTGGACCGATTGCAGTCAGGCCCTGTACGTGGCGATGGAGGGGAACGGCGGCGGCGGAACCGACGTTTACCGCTACGACTGTAACGGCAATGAGATTGACCGATATGCCAGCGGATTCACGGGCACATCGGGCCTGACCATCGACTCCATGGGAAACATGTACATCTCCGACGACAGTCCCGGCATCTGGAAGGTCACGCCTTCTGGCGCTGTTACGTCCATCGCGTCCAACGTCACGTTCCAGAACCCCAACGGACTCTATCTGGACTCATCTGGTCGTCTTCTGGTCGCTGATTCGGGCAACAGCGTGCTTCGGCTTACTCTCGATCCGGCGACCGGTGACTCCACATTGACCGAGCTTCTGGCTCAGGGTTTCAACAACCCACAAGGTGTCATTGAAGGCGCGACCGGCACCGTCCTGTTCACGGACACCACCGGTTACATCTGGCAAGTGACGCCCACGAGCACGGTTCCTCTGGTCGCGCCGGCATCTGGGGACCGTTTCCACTCGTCTTCCATTGCGATGGCAAACCAGGGCCACCTTGCCAAAGACCAGTCAGGCAACATCTACATTTCTGATTTTGGTGACCGAATTGTTCGACTCAGCCCTGATGGAGCCACAGCGGTTGATGTCGTGAATATCGACCCGACCACGACATGTCCGCCGGGACAATCAGGAGGCGATTCACCGGGATTCCGTGGATTCGCATTCACTCCTGATTATTCTGGTCTGGTAGCAACTGGCTACTGCCTGGACAATATTTACGTATTCCCCAAGGTTGATCTTGACGCAGTGACGAGCAGCAGCGCGGCCATCAGTTCTCTGCCGACACCGTTGACTGAAAATCCAAGCGCAGCGCTTGATGGCAACATCAACGGGCCATTCGGCGTCGCTTTCTTTGCAACCAACGCCTCGAAACCTCACATCAGAACCTGTGTGCTTCCGTCAAAGGCCCCGACGTTGTGGGTTGACAAGACATTCACAGGCGCAACATCCACCGGTTCGTCATCTCAGCCGTTCAAGACTATCAACGCCGCGGTGAGCGCGGTCGCCACGGGCACCGAATCGGTAATTCAGGTCAGGCCTGGCGTCTACGCTGAAATTGTGGATATTCTCAAGCCGATGGTGCATATCAGAGGCGAAGGGCCAGGGGCGACGATCATTGACGCCGGCCCCGGCAAACTCAATGGCTTCAGATACGGCGCCGACGGCATAACCATCGGTAACTTCCGATTCATTAACGCTGAAGGAGCCGGATTTGTCTCTGGAGTGGCCGTCAAAGACATCACAACGCCAAGGGACGTAGTGATTTGCAATAACGTATTCGTTGACAACGAAGTTGGAGTAGGAGTTGGCAACAGCTCCCCGCTGATCGTCAACAACACATTCTTCAACAACGTTTGGGGCGTGGAACTGGGAGCTGGCTCCACTTCGACAATCATTCGTAACAACATTTTCCAGGGCGAAGCAACGACTACCAACACGTTTGGCGTGTTCGCGAATGGATCAGCGACTTCAACCATTGATCACAACCTGTTCTACAACCTGAATAACAATCTGTTTGGCGGCTCATCATTGAGTTGCACATCGGGTTGTATCCTCGGTCAAGACCCTCAACTGGTTGATCCTATGGGCGGAGACTTCCATCTCGGTCCAACCTCAACCGCAATTGACGCGGGTACTTCAATCGGCGCGCCGCTCAATGACTTCGAGACCGATTCTCGGCCTATCGACGGTGACGGGGATGGTTCGCTGCTCCACGATATGGGCGCAGATGAGACCAAGAGCGGCAAAGGCACAATCGAAGGCAACAAATTCAACGACAGAAACTCCAACAGCGCGAACGATAGTGAGCCGGGACTCTCTGGCTGGACTATCTATCTGGACAACAACAACAACGGCATGCTGGATTCCGGCGAGGCCACGACCACCACGGATTCACTGGGCAACTACAGGTTCTCAGGCGTGGTTCCTGGGACGACAACAGTTCGAGAACTGGCCCAGGCTGGATGGACTCAGACCTACCCGACAAATTACCGCGCGATGCTAAGCGGCGGAAGTGAAGTGCCGCCCGTCGATACCAATGCCAATGGCGGCGCGAACCTGGAGTACAATGCGTCCACCAGCAAGTTGATGTTCAACGTGTGGTGGAACAACCTGGAAGGTGGGACGACGACGAACCTGCACATCCATGAAGGCGCTCCAGGCGCCGAGGGTGGTGTCGTCTATGACCTGCTGACTTTGGCCGGGGCGTCCAGTACCAACTTCGCCAGCCCTGTGAAGGGCACAGTGACGCTTGACGCCACCTCAACCGCGAATCTGCTCGGCGGCAACCTGTACGTGAACCTGCATACGTCAGATCATAGCGGTGGCGAGTTGCGCGGCCAGATCGCTTCGACCAGTCGCGCCTGGACCATCAACGTCGTTGGTGATACCACGCACTCGTCAATCGACTTCGGAAACTCTCAGGACAAGGAAATAGACCACTGTTCATGCGTGATCGGGATATTTGAGAGTGACAAAACTCACGACTGGACACTGTCATGGAATGGCTCGACGTCGTCTTCAACCGTAGCAACCACGATGAAAGTCGCGGCTGTCGCTGTTGCCGACGGAGAAGCCGGGACAATCACTGTCTCGATCAAGGACGAGACAGGCGCAACCTCCACAATCACACTCTCGCATCCTCTGGTGAACGGACAGTCAACGACCAGTGACATGACACTGACGTTAATGCCGGGCAAGGAGTACCCGTTCACTGTTTCCCATACGGGTGTCGCCCAACATTACAAACTGGGCTCAACAGACAAGGATCTGTGGATAGGGCAGGAGCACCTCCTGTACCTAGAATCCCCTGTCCAGGACTGGAGAATTCAGGCCACGTCGTCAGAGACCGTTACCCTGGAGTTCACCAAAGACAATCCCGATAACGGGGCAAACCAGGCCAACACGATCAAAGTATCCGTGTACGATCTTGCCACCTCCGCGTTGGTCCACCAGGCATCGACCACACTGGCTGACAATACCCCTTGGACAGTCACTGTGGCAGCAACCAGCACGGCGAAGAGCTATCTCGTCAAGATCGAACCGGACGGCCATTTCCATATGCAAAAAACCAGCGGTCCGGACAGGCATTTCTACGTCCTGCCGTGTCCCGAGCAGCCTGAACACGAAGACCCGCCCACAGG
>JASLRP010000299.1 GCA_030743915.1 SAR202 cluster bacterium
GAACATGCGAACCCCGCCAGCATGATCCACAACACGCCGAGGGCCAGCTTTCCCCGAAGGCAAAATCTCGGTATGCGCAGTTGAATCACGCGGCGCCCGCGTCATTTTGAGCCCGACGGTTGGTCACGATGTCTCGGAGTCTGCCAGCCGTGGTCAGCCCCTCGCGAGGGAGGAACACAGCGGCCATGATCGTGGGCGGCAGGAAGAACACCGCATGAGTTATGATCGCGAATCCGAATCCGGCTTCTCTGGAGACGCCGAATATCTCCAGCACATAGACCATAGCGAATTCGAAAGTTCCGATGGCCGATGGCGCCGCAGGAACGGCGGTGGCGAAGAATATCGTCCCCATGATGACCAGTGTGGCCGTCATGGGCGAGATGTCGAGGTTCATTGCATGGGCGATTATCCAGGCCGAAATGCCCACCAGCAGCCAGTATATAACGCTGAGAGCCGTTGATAGCGTCAGGCGCGCTTTCTGTTTCTCCAACTCTCGCACAGCGTCGGCGAAGGCGGCCAGGGCCGGAATTCGGCGGATGGCCTGCACGCCTGTGCTTCCCCAC
The DNA here is from genome assembly GCA_030743915.1 of SAR202 cluster bacterium. Taxonomy (GTDB): domain Bacteria; phylum Chloroflexota; class Dehalococcoidia; order Lucifugimonadales; family UBA1123; genus UBA1123. The sequence continues at coordinate 564 of JASLRP010000299.1, forward strand.
GCCAGGAGCCTGACCAGCCCGACGCTGACTATCGTGAACCCCACCGCGCCCCAGACGTATAGCGTGAAGCTATCCATCTCTGGTATCAGGAAAAATGCGACGGCCATGATCAGCGTGCTGGCCACCACGTCGATGACCCGTTCCATGCCCAGGGTTGCCAGGGCTGTGGATGGGCGTATACGGTCGCGCAGCGTAAGAATCGCCAGTTGGGTTGCCTCGCTTGCCACTCGGATTGGCATGACGTTGTTGAGTCCGATCCCAACGTTTTGAATGATGAACAGCCGATTGGTGGAGATCGTTTCATCCACAAACAGCAATTGCCACCTGTAGGCCCTCAGATAGGTCGAACAGACAAACACCACTACTCCCAATGTCAGAATCGACACTGACACATTGGCGAAGGAGTCCTGCACCAGTCCCCAGTCCAACCCGCGAGCCGCCAGCCAGCCAAGCCCGATGCTGGCGGCGAGGCCCAATCCCAATTTGCCAGCTAGAATCAGTCTGCGATTCATAACGACGCTGACGCTAAAAGGTTTGTCAAACACCATACGAGTTTCCTGTCACGTAGTATAATGATCGAACATATTGTAAGACATATCTCAACAGCACGACCGCTCTCGAAATTGCATGAATCAATCATTGGAAGGAATAGCGCGAGTTGTCCGGGTTGTTCGGACGCCACTGAGTGTGGTCGCATTGGGGATGCTGATTCCCGCTACATTCTCTGGAGTAATTATACTGTTCGCAACTATTCCTGATATCGCCAAATAACTAATTGGTGGTCTTCCATGGATCATGTTCGTATTGGTCTGGTTCCAGTTTTGGTCGAAAGCCAAAAACGAGCCGTTATCTGCTTCCGAAACGTATCATCTGCATGAGTTGAAATATAGATTCTTGGGCGTTGATGAGCAACAGTTGACTGCTGATCAAATGGACGACCAGACTAGAGGAGGAAATCCAGAGTTGCCGCAACCGGAGGAAGAAAGCGAATCAGACGAATGATGTACCTCATTACTTACGAGATCAAACCACCTCGCTTGCAGCGTTTGATGAGTGCAAATCGGGAACCCCAGCGGTCAATTTACAGCGAAATCGAAGAAACCATAACAGGTTTTGGGAATTGGTTTCATTATTTTGGGGACACGTGGATCGTTAATACTGATTTGACTGTGGATGAGATGGCCGACGCGCTGCGGCAGTTTGTCTCGGACAAGGACAGCCTGTTAATCACAGCGATACAGCCGCCGTATCAAGGATGGCTTCCCGAGGAAGCCTGGAAGTGGCTGAACGAGACCGCTCGCAAACAGAAGATTTCGGCCGGGCAGGTGATAGAAAATTCGCCATAATTCTTCATTCTGGGTAAGTTAAATGTTCATAGACAGCCACGTGCATCTCGACTCGTATCCTGAGGCCGAAATTGGCGAGATTCTTGAGCGGGGACGGGCTGTTGGTGTTAATGCCGTCATCTCGGCAGGAACGACTCTGGAGTCCACCCAGCGGGCCATCGACCTGACGGACGTGTACTCGGATTTCTTCGCCGGCGTTGGAATCCATCCGATGGACATTTCCGAGCCGTTTACCGACGACACCTATTCTCAGTTGCGGGACATGGCTCTCTCGACCGAAAAAGTTCTGGTAGTCAGCGAAGTCGGCTTGGATTTCATGGAAGGGACGCCGGATCGAGCCGACCAATATCACGCCTTTAGAGAGCAAATCAGGCTGGCCAGAGACCTGAGACTTCCCATCGTGTTCCACAGCCGCGAGTCCCATGAAGAGGCGTTTCGTATTCTGAAGGAGGAACGCGCTTACGAAGTTGGCGGAGTGATGCATTACTTTCAGGGCGACGCTGAAACCGCTCGAAAGGTCATCGATCTGGGATTCTATGTTTCGCTGGCCCGGCCTCTGCTCAGATTCTCATATCTTCAGGAGGCCGCCGCTGAGATTCCTCTGGCGAACATCGTTCTGGAGACTGATGCAGCTCCTCAGCCCTTCAAATCCAAACGAGAAAACTGGACGGAGCCGAGACATGTGGCTGTCGTCGCGCAAAAGTTAGCGGAACTCCAGGGCGTGCCAGTCGCAGAAATCGAGGAGGTCACAACTCGTAACATGCGCCATGTCCTCGGCAACAAATGGGATGTGCTCGCCGCGCACATCGGCGCGGCGTCTGCATCCTAAGACGCGAATTGTTCAATGGCCGGCAGGAGCACCAGGAAAAGCGGCATCATTATCAGAGCCCAGAACCAGCCTATTGTCCCGGAAATTGCCGCTTTCCACCAGGCGAAATTCTCGACGTGTTTGATTGCCGCGATGCCTGCGGTCAATATCCAAATGTGGCCGGCGAAACTGAGAACTGTTCCGCCGAATGTCACATTGACCATTAACCACAAACATATCGGAAGGTAAGTTAAACCCAGAGCGCGCAACAGAACGCGATAGCCGGCAGTCCCGCCGAAGAGCTTGGTTCCGAGCGCCCAGGCAAATCCTGCCCAGACGATCCAGCCCATCACGATGGTCGATATACCCAAAAACAGAACAAGATTCAGGTCCATCAACTCTTCAGGTTGTGCGTCCTGTCGGAAGAAACTCCAGACCCCTGCCCCGAAGGCGATGGCCGCGACGAATACCATTCCAAGAGCCCGGAACATGTGCTCGGGTTGGTCATCAATCTCGCCGTACACGCTGCCATCAAACAGCGTCGCCCTGAAGATGCGATTCAAATGTGCTTCCTTTCGTGGTCACGACTGGGCCAGATTGTACCGAAGACGTGGGCAAGGTCACAAGGGCGGCATGAGATCAACTATGTCGATCTGTCGCATTGATGGGTATTATGAATATGAAGGTTGAGAATTGAGCGACAATACAGATCGCGAACCTCGGAGCCACTACGAGTCCGGTTCCTATCATCAGATGGTGATGGGCCAGCGGACTGTTGAGTCTCACGCCGTTTTTTTCGTTCCACATCTGAAGGAAGGAATGAGCCTGCTGGATTGCGGATGCGGCCCTGGCTCGATCACCGTCGGGCTTGCCCGGGCCGTCTTCCCGGGGCCTGTTGTGGGGATCGACATCGACGAAAGTGATGTCAGCAAAGCAGAAGAACTGGCGCGAGCCCTCGGTGATCAGAACGCGGCTTTCCGCAGAGCGGATGTATATTCGCTGCCCTTCGCGGATGAAACTTTCGACGCTGTGTTCGCCCACGGCGTTCTTGAGCATCTGGTCGAGCCAGTCACTGCCCTTCGAGAGATGGCACGGGTGTTGAAGCCCGGCGGACTGATCGGAGCGCGCAGCCCCGACTACGGCGGCCACATCTATTATCCACACGACCCTTTGATAGATGAGTCGCTGCGCCTGATTGAGCAGGTAGTGGGTCACAACGGTGGAAATCGCAACATTGGTCGGCAGCTCAAGGCGTCGCTTATGGAAGCGGGGATTGAGCGAGTCGAGGCTTCAGCGTCCTATGAGTGTTCGGGCTCCCCAGACCAAACCCGTCTTGAAGGTGAGAGCATGTCGTTGATATTCCTGGAGTCTTCGTTTCGTGACATTGTTGTGGAAGAGCGGTGGGCGGACGCTGGCCGACTTGACGAAATCTCATCTGCGTGGAAGTTGTGGGGAGAGCGCCCCGACGCCTTCCGCGCTTCGGCGTGGTGCGAGGTTGTTGGCTGGAAATCCTGAGATTCAAGTTCGGTGAATAACGAAACTTGCCCTAGCCTGAAAATAACCGTTGTTGTACAATCTGCAAGTCATTTTCAACTCAATCGAGGGATGCTGTGGGAGTCGATCCGGCAATAGCAGAAGAAGCCCTGATTCTGACCGCCATTGGCATCGGCACGGCCTTTGTCGTGCTGGTGTTGCTGTTGATCGTAATCTTGCTGATCGGTGTGTTCAATCGATACCTGCAGGACGATCCGCCGCTTTCTACAGCATCGGATTCTCAACCCGACGAACAAGACCCTGAGGCGCGCGACCGCGCATTGGCGGCAGCTCTTGCAGTTACGGCGATCAGAGCTTCGCGACCTCAAGCTTCGCTGAGCGCCGGCGAGGACGCTTAACCTACATCCCGTAAACGACAGGCAATTTATTGACCGAATTTTTGGATTTCCTGCGATCCACAGGCTTCTACAACATCGGTTGGGACAACGGTGTCATGATCGCTGTGGGGCTGATGTTCATCTACCTTGCCATCAGCAAGGACTGGGAGCCATACGAGTTGCTGCCTATCGGCCTGGGGGTGATGATCGCCAACCTGCCGTTGACTGGCCTGTTGACTCAGCCTGAGGCCGGAGCCGGGTTCCAGGAATCGGGGCTGTTCGGGATATTTTTCTACTATGGATTAGCGTTCTGGAACTTCTTGCCGCCCATCATATTCCTGGGTTTGGGAGCGATGACCGACTTCAGTCCCATTATCAGCAATCCGAAAACCCTGCTGTTGGGAGCAGCAGCCCAGGTAGGGATATTCCTGGCATTCTGGGGGGCGCTGGTTTCAGGACAGTTCAATTTGGCCGAAGCGTCTGCGATCGGTATCATCGGCGGAGCCGACGGTCCGACGACCATATTCCTGTCTGCGAGGTTGGCCCCTGACCTTCTGGGTGTCACTGCCGTGATTGCCTACTCATACATGGCCGCGGTGGCATTCATTCAACCCCCGTTGATGAAACTGTTGACCACCAAGAGGGAGCGCGAAATCGAGATGCCGCCGATTCGCGAGGTGACCCGGTTGGAGAAGCTACTTTTCCCCTCGATCGCGATGCTGCTGATAATCCTCATTGTGCCTCGCTCGGCGCCACTGATCTCCATGTTCATGATCGGAAACCTGTTCCGGGAGAGCGGAGTTGTGCCAAGATTAACCTCGGCGTCGTCCAACGAATTATTGAACATCGCCACCATCTTCCTGATGTTGACCGTCGGCACTCAGCTGTCGGCGGAGACCGTTTTCAAGACAGACACTCTGATAATTCTTGCGCTGGGTCTGGTCGCCTTCGCCTGCGGGACCATGGGCGGACTGCTGTTCGCGAAATTCATGAACCTGTTCCTCAAGGAGAAGATCAATCCGTTGATAGGCTCTGCCGGTGTTTCAGCAGTTCCGATGGCAGCCCGTATTTCTCACCACATGGGACAGGAGGCCAACCCACGCAGTTTCCTTTTGCCCCACGCAATGGGACCAAACGTCGCGGGAGTGATTGGTTCGGCGGTTGTCGCTGGAATGTTCATATCTTTGGTGACTTCTTAAGACATGCCGATCACAGCGTTCGGGCACAAAAGAGATTGGACGAGAAATGATTGAACGTCTGAAAGTGCAAGTAAACGGCAAATGGTTTGTGGTCGAGGTCGATGATCTGGACACGGACCCTGTGCGGGCCGTTGTTGACGGGCACGTTGTGGAGGTAAGTCTCGTCAGTGACGTGCCTGCGCAGATCGAAGCTCAGGCATCAAGCCCGAGAGCTTCCGTTCGGGCGCCTGCTCCGGCGCCGCCAGTTGTCGCATCGCGGCCAGCGCAACCAACTCCTCCGCCCTCGGCGCCTCAACAGGTTGGAGCCGGTCCCTCAGCGACGAAAATGTTCCACGCCCCCATGCCGGGCACAGTCCTGTCCGTCCTGGTTGCCGTGGGCGATCAGGTGGTGACCGGAGACACGGTGTGCATCTTGGAGGCCATGAAGATGCAACAAACCCTCCGAGCCGAATGGTCCGGCATGGTCAAGGCAGTTCACGTGGGGGTGGGGCAGATGGTCCTGGGTGGCGCGCCGATCCTCGAACTGGAATGAGATCGAACCGAACTGCAACCGGATCAACGCTGTTGTTGAAGACTACTATTGCTCACATTGGATCAGATATAGATACGCTGGAGACATGTGATGACTGACCAAGAAAAATTGGCGATCGACGGTGGCTCTCCCGTGGTTACAGATCCGATCCCATCCGGCGTGTCTGGCCCCAGCATCGTGGGCGATGAAGAGATCAAGGCAGTGACCGACGTCCTGCGAAGCCAGCAACTATTCAGATACTCCGAGGGCAGTCAGGCGGCCCAGTTGGAGCAGGAAGCGGCCGAGTTTCTGGGCACAGAGTACACCCTGATGGTCAACTCGGGGACCAGCGCGATTATATGCGCCCTGACCGGCGTTGGAGTCGGCCCCGGCGACGAGGTGATCGTGCCTGGATACACGTACATAGCGACAGCGGCGGCGGTCATCGCAACGGGCGCTGTGCCGGTAATTGCAGAGGTTGACGAATCTCTGGGTCTCGACCCGGCGGATGTGGAAGCCAAAATAACCCAGTACACAAAGGCTGTCGTGCCAGTTCACATGCGCGGTGTCCCGGTGCGGCTGGATGAGATTGTTGCGGTCGCCAGAAAGCACAACTTGAAGGTGGTCGAGGACTGCTGCCAGTGTGTCGGCGGAGAGTACAAAGGCAAGCGAGTGGGGACCTACGGTGACGCGGCGGCGTGGAGCCTGAATTACTACAAAACGATATCTTCTGGTGAGGGTGGTCTGGTCTATACTAACGACCGGGATGTGTACGAGAGGGCGTGTTTCACTGCCGATCCCGGAGCGCCAATGTGGACCGGCGAAAATCCGCTGGACGACAGACGGAACGATCCGTTCATTAGCCAGACCTACAGGCCCAGCGAAGTTCTGGCCGCCATGTGCAGAGTCCAACTGAGCAAAATCGAGGACATTCTCGCCCACCAACGGTCTCTGAAAAACGCCTTCCTCGGAGAACTGGACGAGGCCAGAGCCTATCAGTTCCAACACCTGGACGACCCTGACGGCGACACCGGCGTATCGGCGTCCGTCATCGTGCAGAACAAAGAATTGGCCATTGGGTTCGAACACGCCTTGAATGCTGAAGGAGTGACTGTGGGCACAATCTACAACGATGGATTCCCTGACAGGCACATATACAGCTATTGGGACTCGATTCTGGAGAAGCGGTCGCCCCATCCTTCAGGTTATCCCTGGAAGGACCCCAACTACCACGGCAACGTCGAGTACTCTAAGGACATGCTGCCTCAGACGCTGGATATTCTTGGGCGCAGTTTGAGGTTCGACTTCAACATGAACATGACCGAGGAACATGCGCGACAGATGGCTCGCGCCTTGAACAAGGTTGACGCGGCGCTGGGAGGGTAGGGGCCCTCATCCCGAGAAAGGCGCGCAGGAATACGACTATGCGGTTGGGCCGCCGGCGACCCGTGTGTTCGAGGGCGGAGTGTACGTGGAAGTTTTCGTAATTTGCGCGATGTCTGATCGGGATATCTCCTCGGTCTGAGGGGTGGCCGACGAAGTTTCCACGATCAGGTCCTGAAGGTCGTTGGCGAGACTGATGAGCCTGTTGTGAATGTGCGCGTTGTTTTTTTCTGCGTCGTAGCGCTGGTTCAAGTGGGTCTGGAACAGGCTGTTTAGCGCTGATAGCTCACGGACTTTCTGATCGAGATGAGAGGTTTTTTCTTCCACCATCCGTTCCAGGTTTAGCTGGTAGTTGCGATTTTCAAGCACCAACCTTCGATGCTCCAACGCTTTGTTGACTGCGAAATTAACTTCTTCGATGCCGAGAGGCTTGTTGACGTAGTCGTAGGCGCCCAGACGGACGGCCTGGAGCGCGGTTTCGACCTCGCGCACGGCCGTGACCATAATCACGGCGATGTCGTTGTCATACGTCTTGATCTCCTCAAGCAATTCCAGGCCGCTCTTGCCGGGCATTCGCATATCCAGGGTCACGAGGTCTGGCGATTCCCGCTGGACCAGTGGCAACACCAGGTTAGTCTCGCTGCACGTGATCACCTGGTATAGCTCGGGGTCCTCCAGGAAATCTCTGAGCATCTCACAGATGTCAGATTCATCGTCCACGCAGAGAATCAGAGGTTTGGGTCTCAACATTTCTGATGTGACTCCTTCTAGCTTAGTCGTGTCAATCGGTGAGGTCTAGCGTCCGATAGTTGGTCGCAAAATTGGACACTTATACCATCGGTCAACTTGGAAACAGATGACTGGTCGGAGCATTCTTCCTGCGAAACAGCGCTGGGGGTGTCTTGGCTAACCGCGGCCCATCTCTGCGGTGTTGCCGGGCACTTCGTAACGATAGCCCACACCCCATACAGTCACGATTCGCTGAGGCGAGCCGTCAGGATCAGGCTCGATCTTGTTGCGCAGACTGGCGATGTGCCAGCGCACAACCTCGGCGGAGTAGTGAGGCGATTCCCAGACCTGCCGCCTGATCTCATCCAGGCTGCAAGTTTTCCCTGCCCATTCGGTCAGCACCGAGAGCAGTCGGAACTCGATGGGGGTTAGATCGACTTTGTCGCCTCTGACCCATACTTCGTGTCGTTCTGGGAAGATGGTGATCTGGCTGTCTTCGTAACGGTTCTCTTCAGCAGGCTCAGAGTCTGACCATCGCCTCCTGCGGAGCAGCGCTCCGACACGGGCCAGGAACTCGTCCATGCCCACGGGTTTGACCACATAGTCGTCCGCGCCCAGGTCCAGACCTTTGATCTTCTCGGCCTCTTTGCCCAGGCCGCTGAGGATCATAATGGGGGCTTTCGAAACCTCTCGCACCAGACGACAGAACTCAAAACCGTCCATCTCTGGCATCATAACGTCGGCGACCACAAGATCGGGCCGATGGTCGTAGAGTTGTTTCAGCCCATCTACGCCATTGACGCCGAAGCAGGTTTCGTATCCAGCCTCATCAAGCCAGGTGAGCAAAAGCTCGCGCACTGGTTGTTCGTCTTCCACAACGAGAACGATCTCCGCCAAAGTGGTCGTGCCTCCAAAACCGCCGTGTCTGATCGGCGTGGAACTTGCCTGGTGGGTCGGCGTGTATACGCCGGGCATGGTGGTCATCGGGCCATCCCCGTAGTGTAGATAGCCGGATGACGCCTACCGATATGCGCTCTAGAAATCATTATTACACCCGCAAATATCCAAGTCAACCAACTGTTGACTATGACTAACGGCCCGTTTCAGACCTTTGACACGGTGTGTGATTGGCTCGCCCGAAGACAAATTCCTCGGAGGCATGCCTTTTGTGTTAGGACCCTTCGTTGACCGCCATCGCGGACACTGAGATACCGCGCTGATGCTTGAATCAGCCTTGCCAGGCATTGATGCCGAAGATGATGGGGACATCGGCAGTTTGACCCAGACTGTCGTTCCCTCACCCTGTACGCTCTCTACCCCCATCTCGCCGCCGTGGTTGGCAACGATGGTGTGACAGATGAACAGGCCGAGACCTGTGCCTTTGCCGGGAGCTTTGGTGGTGAAGAACGGCTCGAAAAGCTGGTCTTTTATGTCGGGGGAGACGCCAACGCCCGTGTCCTTAACGTAAGCGATCACCATCCCGTCGTCATCCACACTGCTTCCCAACGTGATCTCGCCCCACTCAGACGTGGCGTCGATGGCGTTGCCGATCAGGTTCACGAATACTTGTTGAATCTGATTATCCACGCCCAGCACCGGAGGAGACACAGCGAAGTCTCGTTCGATCTCAAGTCGCTTGGCGTTCAGTTTGCTTCCCAACAGACCGACCGCGCCATCCATCGCTGATTCGATGGAGACATCAACCTTGTCGTCGGTTGGCCTGGAGTAATCGAGGAGCTGTCGAACGATCAGTGTGATGCGGTTGGACATCTCCTGCATCGTCTCGACGTATGCAACCGCTTTTTCGCTTGCCAGATGTTTGTCACTGCCCTTGAGCAAGAGTTCGGCCCGGCCTGCGATAGCGAATATCGGGTTGTTGATTTCGTGGGCGACTCCGGCGGCCAGAGTTCCTACACTGGCCAATTTGGCAGACTGGACCAACTGGGCCTGGAGTTCCTTGAGCTCTTTGATGTTGCGCTCCAGTTCCTCGGCCAGCAACGCTTTCTCAGCGGCATCGTTGACGATTCGCTCGAAACCGTAACGGGCCAGGACGAAGGGGATGAACAGCATCACGATCGCCCACCAAGCCTGGACCACCAGAATTGCGCCGATGAGACCCAGAGTCAGCAGGCCGCCTTCCTGGATAACCTCGTACACGTAGGTCTCAGACCATGATCGGATGAATCCGATCCCTTTGCGTATTGTGAGAATGCCCAGGACCAGCGCCACGTTAACAAAGTGCTGTATGAGGCCTGCAGCGCCAGCCACCAGCATGGGTATGGGAGTGATCGCGATTGTTGAAGCGCTCTGACCCAGACCGTACCATGTGATGCCCGCCAGACCCGTGGCAAGCCCAAATCCTGCCGAGTTGAATATGAGGGCTTTCATGGGAGTCTTGAGCATCCGCTGGGCGACAATCATGCCGCCTGCCGAGATCAATATGGCCTCGGCTGGATGCAGGATCAACACCGCCATGAACATTGGAACGGTGACGAGAGTCGCCTCGGCCTGACGCTGGAATCTGATGGGGAACCTTTGAGCCAGAACGATCAGCAAGAACAGCGTTTCCTCAATCAAGAGGTTCGGCGTGTTTGCCGTCACCGGCCACACCAAAGCGCTGGCCACCGCAATGGTCAGCGCCGCAGCAATAATGCTGCCGGTGTACAGGTATGTTTTGAAGTCTAGCGTCATATCAGGTTAGCCGTGAATCTCCAGAGTCGAGGTGGCGTCGTCAGAATCGGATTCAGACGATGGCTTGGATCGTCGGATACGAGATTCCGAATTGGTATGTGGATTGGAAATTGCCAGGAAACTTGACGTCAGTCCAACCCGCTGGCGTTACATTCTATGACGCTATTGGCTTTGCCAGAGCATACGTTAAGCTCCGTGCCGTTCTGGCTTATCATGATCTGGACCGGGAACTTTGCCTTCCCGTTGGTAGTGACAACAGTTGCCGACACCGAAATTTCGCCAGGTGTGCCTGTGCCTGAATCTGAACCATCTGTTGATGTTGTGATGCTGCAGGGACCTGTCAGATCATCATGATGATCGTAACCAGCAATATCGACGTCAATGTCGATTGAAGCCACATGGCACCATTGCCCAGGTGGCATCCCGACGTCAACGTTCACGGTATGGGTACCAGTGGAACTGGTATATGTGATGATCGGGTCAATGCCCGTCCAACTCAGTCCGCCATAGACCACAGAGGCGGCGGCGATGAACACTGCAAAGGCAGTGAACACACCCAGTAATTTCAGTTGTTTCATTGTCATTGTCATTTTTGGGCTCCTCTGTTCAAGGATATTGCGCTTGATCCTCTAACTAGCAGATTGCCGTTATTTATTTCGCAGTTAGTTCCTTGTGTTAAAAGCATGTCATGGCCCTCTCCTATGATGCGCCTTGGTTCTGCGATTATGAAAATAATAACACGAACTTTGTGAGTTAACGTGTGAGAAGTGTTGGGTTAACGTAACCATGTGATTTTTCGTATTTCTTCCCTTCGTTCAGTCCACTGAGTCGAGTGTACCAGAATGGACGTTTGGGAACTGTTTGCGAACCGTTGGCTGGTCAGGAACAACCGGGTGGCTCAGGCTCGCATTTCGACCGATTTGAGGGAATTGTATGCTCGCCTGTGCGCGGATGACATCACCCGAAAGAGTGATATCCGTGCCGAATGAACAACTTAGTATCGGTTGTCGAAGGGCGAGTCCATTGGCAGGATCGAGGACGGGTCGTCGGAACCTGCCCCAGGCGGGTCGTCGAAGGCGGCGGGGTTATCCAACTCTTCGTCAGCCCTGACGATGAATCTCCGCTTGAGGTCCTCCAACGCCTGTTGAAGGGTCTGCATACCGTCCTGCCGGCCAGTCTGGAGGTAGCTGGGGATTTCGAAGGTGCGGGCCTGCCTGACGAGGTTGCGCACTGCGTTGGTCCCCACGAGAACTTCGCAGACTGCCACTCGGCCCTTATCATCCAGCCTGGGAACCAGCGTCTGGTAGATCACTCCGGCCAGGCTCATGGCAAGCTGGGAGCGCACCTGATTCTGTTGGCCTGGTGGGAAGGCATCTACGATTCGGTCTATGGCCTCGGTTGAGCTGTTGGCGTGAATTGTGCTGAGCACCAGGTGGCCGGTCTCAGCCGCTGTGACGGCAAGCGAAATCGTCTCCAGGTCCCGCATCTCGCCCACCAGGATAACGTCCGGGTCCTGACGCAGAGCGTGTCTGAGAGCCGAGTTGATATCACGGGTGTCCAACCCCACTTCTCTTTGTATCACGATGGACTGGGCGTCCTGATACACGAACTCGATGGGGTCTTCGACGGTGACAATCACACGGCGGTGGTACAGGTTGATGTGCTGAACCATTGCCGCCAGGGTCGTGGATTTACCGGAGCCTGTGGGGCCACAGACCAGCAGTAGTCCTTTGGTCTGGCCTGCCATTTGGCGGATGACCGGCGGGAGGTCGAGGGCTTCGATTGTCGGAGTTTCTGAGGCCAGCGCCCGTAGGGACAGTTTGATCGTCCCTCGCTGAATGCATGCGTTGCCCCTGAACCGGGTCAGCCCAGGCGCCTCGTATGCGAAATCCAACTCCCAGTCGTTGATGAACTTCTCGCGGGCATCCGGGTCGTGGACCATCTCCTTGAAAGCGGCCTGCGCATCATCGCCGGTTATGGGGCCAAATCCGTCCAGGGATTCCAACTCACCGCTGACTCTCGCAGACGGCGGCGTTCCCACACTCAGGTGAACGTCCGACGCGCCCAGGCCGACCGCCGCTCTAAGAATCTCATTCAGGTCAACGGCCATGTTTATAACCCTCTCGATTCAGGTGGCTGATTGTTGGGAAACGAACTTCAACACAATAACAATATGGGCTACAGGGCGACTGATTGCCTGGGCGCTAGGGAGGCCCAAACTTCCAGAAGTCGTCCCTGTCGTCTCCTCTCAGAGCGTAGAATATACCGTTCAACAGCGTCAGTCCACCACCGTCATCAACATTGGCAGGCGTGTCGGTCAGTGCCTCCCAGCTATCGCCACTGATGGAGTAGCGCCAGAATTTCTTCTTCTTGTCGCCTCGAAGGGCGTGCACATAATCTGAGCCGTCCCATACCAGCGAGCCGCCTTCTTCCACGTCATCAGGCGCATCCTGTAAGCTGCTCCACGTGTCAGTCGAGACCACGTATCTCCAGAAGTCTTCTCGGTCATCACCTCGCGTGGCGTAGATGTCGCCGGACTGATAGACCAGAGCCCCGCCATCGTACACATTGCTGGGTGTGTCACTGAGGGAAGTCCACGAATCTCCAGAGATGGAGTATTTCCAGAAATCGTCTTTCCTATTGCCTCTGAAAGCGTAGATGGTGTCGCTGCCGTCCCAGGTCAGGGCGCCGCCCCATCCGACGTCATTTGGCGCGTCTTCCAGCGTCGCCCAGGTGTCAAACGATATGTTGTATCGCCAGAAATCGTCACGGGAACCGCCCCTGAATGCGTATAGGAAGCCGCTGGCGTGAACAAGCGCTCCGCCAGCCTTGACCTTCTCAGGCGTGTCTGTCAATGAGGTCCAAGAATCGGAAGCAACGGTGTACTGCCAGAAATCATCCTTGTTGCCACCCCGCAGAGCGTATAGGTGCGTTCCGTTCGTCGTCAACGCTCCGCCGTATTTCACCCTCGATGGCGTATCGTCAAGACTCGACCAGCCAGGCGGCGACGGTGTTGGCGTCGGCGACGGCGTTGGCGTGTTGGTCGGTTCCGGCGTGGGAGTCGGAGTTGGAGTGCCCGCGACCATCGCGAAGTGCAGGATCCTGTCTGTGTCCTTGTCCACGATCCACAGGTCGGTCCCGTTGGTGGTGATGCCTTCAGGGTGATTGGCCCCCGAGTAGTCAAAAGAGCCTATCAGGGTCCCGGATGTCGTGTATTCGAATACACTGTCTTCGTCCTTGTCGACGACCCACAGGCTGGAGCCGTCGCTAGACATGCCCTCGCCATGAGAGTTGTCGTCGTCCAAATCGAACGACTCGTTTAGATACACGCCGGATGTATTGTAGCGTGTCACTCCTGCGTCCCTGTCCTGCACCCACAGACTGGTCCCATCGGCTGTAAGACCCTCCAGGTGCCCTGCGTAAACCGAGAGGTTGAAGGAATCTTGATACACACCGCTCGTGTTGTATCGGTAGATTTTCTGGTCATCACGGTCTAGAACAAAGAACGATGTCCCGTCGTAGGCCAGGCCTCTGGCATTTCCATTAGAACTGTTCAGCGAGAACGACCCTAAATAGGTCCCGCCAGCGCTGTAATAATAGATTTTTTTGTCGCTATAGTCGGTGACCCAAAGAGTAATGTTGCCTGATGATGACGTCCAAGTGAGGCCTCCGGGGCTGCCGTTGGACGGGTGCAAATCGAAATTCACGTCCGCAGATGGCGTCGGGCTGGCAATAGGCGTCAGCGTGGGCGTGGGCGACGGCGTAGGAGTGACCGTGGGTGTCGGGCTGGGTGTCGGCGTTGGCGTGAACGTGGGCGTTGGCCCGACTGTCGGTGTTGGCGTGACGGTGGGTGTCGGCCCGACCGTCGGTGTCTGGGTAATCGTGGGGACCGCTGTTGCCGTGGAGGTGGCGACATCGGCGGCAGACCGAATCTGCCACGACTCGACAACGATGGTCTGCGGCAAAGGTTTCATTGTCGGCCCGGAGCCATCGCTCGCGAATCTATACGCTCTGTCCGAGTCTGCGTCCACGATCCACAACTGACTGCCTATGTTGGCAATTCCTTGGGCAAAGGTTGCTGGGGAAGAACTGAACGACCCCAGTAGCGTTCCAGTGGTGTTGTACCGGAAAATCTTGTCCGTGTCTTTGTCCACGATCCAGATAGTCGCGCCATCGGAGGCGATGCCTTCAGGATGGTCGTTTTCGGCGTCCAGAGTGAAGGATGCGCCCAGGTACGTTCCGCTCACGTTGTACTTGAACGCGCCGGAATCCCGATCGACAATCCACAGGTTCGTGCCATCGTAGGCAAGGCCTTCCAGATGGTTGCCTGTGGTCGTCAATGTGAAGGAGTCTTGCAGGACGCCGCTGGTATTGTAGCGATAGACACTCTCGGTTGTGCGGTCCAGCACCCAGATGTTGGCTCCATCGGTCGCGACGCCTTTCGGATTGGCGTTGGCGATGTCGAGACTCCAACTGGTCTGCGCGATCCCGCTCAACGAGTATTGGATTGCCTTGTCTGAAGTGTCGTCAACTGCCCACAGAGTCACTGGGTCAGTGGTCGATGCCGCCGCGATGCCGCCTGCGAACGAATTTTCTGAGGCCACCGGGAAGATCTCGTGATGCAGCGAGGTCAATGGCTGAATTGGCTGAGGCCCGGGTATCTGGGAGACAAACACCTCTACGCCGGTCGTGTCGGCGGTGGACGATATGATGTATCCGGCAGAACTGTTGGGGCCTCCGCCCCCGGATTTCGCGTTGATCCAGGTGCGATCTCGCCCGCCAGATGTGGAGTACGCTTCGGCTATGATATCCGATGATGTGGTAGCCAGGGCGCTCCCGGACTCGGTGTTCGCGAATCGGATGTCGTAGGTCCCGGGGCTTTTGGCAAGATGTTGGACGGACGCCGGATGCCCCGATCCCGTGCTGGATGCCATCTCGGAACCGGCGTTGGAGCTATACACGCCCTCTTCATGAGACCCGACGTGCCGAATGTTGATCTCCCAACTCGGATTCGATGCCTGGGCGTCGTCCAAAACGAGTATGTTGCTGTTCTGAACCGCCACGCCCCGCGATTCTGTGTCGTTGGTGTCAAGCGCGAAGGAATCGACGAACACTCCTGATGACGTATATCGATATAGCTTGTCATCAATGTCGTCGGTTACCCACATGTTGACGCCGTCGAACGTGACACCCTCCGCGTCGGTATTGGCGCCGTCCAGAGAGAACGAGGACACGAAGGTTCCTGCGGTGTCGTATTTTGACACCAGGTTATCGACTTCATCAACCACCCAGATGCTGGCGCCGTCGGTGGTTATGCCTTTGGCGTCGTCTGATCCGCTGGTCATGTCGAAGCTGGATACCAGCGATCCCGTAAGGTCGTATTTGAAGACCTTGTTTGGACTGTCACCGTCGTCCACAACCCACACATTTGTGCCATCTGTGGCCACGCCCTGTGGAGCATCGTTGGCAGAGTCCAGAGAATAGGCCGCGACCAGGGCGCCAGTCCAGTCGAACTTAAACAGCGAATCGCTGGTCGATGTGCCATTGACCACCCAGATGTTGGAACTGCTGAGTGAGATGCCCTTTGGCGCATCCGGTTGAGTCCCTAGTCGAGTAGTGCTGGCGAACGACCCGTTGGTGGCGTAGGCGTATATCGCTCCGGGCTGCTGGAATGCCCAATTAATCGAGATGACCGAGTAGGGCTAAATGCCGTTGAGCCGCACAATCCATTCCTCACCAGGGCCGAGACGCTCCAGGCCGCCAGATACGCCAGGATCGAGCCACCGCTGAACCGAGGGTTTTCGGAGCCTTGCGTCTGGCGATCTGATGCTGATTTCTGCCGCCATGTCATTCAGCGTGACAGATGGAACTGTGTACCCGGAGTCCAGGATGTCCTTGCCCTGCGCCAGGTCTGCCAGGACGGCCTCGATACCAGCCGCTGCCGTGTAATAAGCGCGCGTGTTTTCGATGGAAGCGCTGGACGCTTTGAGATTGGCAACGATGACCGGCAAAAGGGCAGAGAGCAGCACCGCGCCCACCACAGCGACAAGCATCGCGTAGAGCACCGCGTTTCCGGCTTCGTTATTCAGTTGTCTGATTCGAATGCCCAACTACGTTTCCTGTGTGCCTATTTTATGGCCACGTGAACTTCCAGAAGTCATCTTTGTTGTCGCCCCGCAAAGCGTAGAACTCGCCGTTCAGATAAATCAATGCCCCGCCGTCGTCAACATTTGAAGGCGTATCCGGCAGATCACTCCAGCTATCACCGCTGATGCTGTAAGCCCAGAACTCTTTATCCCTGTCTCCGCCCAGGGCGTAAATCAAGTCGCCGCCGGGCCAGGCCAGCGAGCCGCCCTCTTCGACATCTTCTGGCGCGTCATCCAGGTCTGACCAGGTGTCTGATGAGACTGTGTACTTCCAGAACTCGTCTTCGTCGTCACCCTGGAAGGCGTATATGATGCCAGACACGTAGGCCAATGATCCGCCTTCGTAAACGTCATCCGGCGAGTCGCTCAGGTCGCTCCAGAAGTCTCCGGAGATCGAATACTTCCAGAACTCGTCATCTCGATTGCCTGCCCACCCATAAATCGCGTCTGCTCCGTCCCAGGTCAGCGCGCCGCCCCAACCAACATCCTCAAGCGTGTCGTCCAGCGTTTCCCAACTGTCCGATGAAATCCGGTAACGCCAGAAGTCATCATTCGCCCCGCCTCGGAAGGCATAGATGTAACCATTGACATGGAGGAGCGCGCCTCCTGCCTTGATCCTTTGCGGAGAGTCACTCAATGAACTCCACGAATCGGTCGAGACTGTGTATTTCCAGAAATCGTCCTTATTGTTGCCTCGGAAGGCGTAGATATCCGTGCCGTCTGTTGTCAGCGCTCCGCCGTATTTGACCCTTTGAGGAGTGTCCTCAAGTGATACCCAGACGCTTGGTGTCGGCACTGGAGTGGGCGTGCTTGTGGGCGTGGGCGTCGGTGTGCTTGTTGGCGTTGGCGTGTTCGTCGGAGTCGGCGTATTTGTCGCCGTCGGCGAAGGTGTCGGGGTGCTGGTGGGTGTCGGCGTATCTGTCGCAGTCGGGGTTGGCGACGGCGTGCTGGTTGGCGTCGGAGATGGCGTGTTTGTGGGCGTCGGCGTTTGAGTCGGCGTCGGTGTCGCCGTGGCTTCCGGAATCGGAGTGTTCGTCACCGTCGGCGTGGGCGTGATTGTAGGCGTCGCCGTTGGCGTCGGCGTGTTAGTTGCCGTTGGTGTAAGCGTTGGCGTGTTGGTGGCCGTCGGCGTCGGAGTCGGCGTGTTTGTGGGCGTCGGCGTAATTGTAGCCGTCGGCGTTGGAGTCGGTGTATTGGTGGCCGTCGGCGTTGGAGACGGCGTGTTTGTGGGCGTCGGCGTATCAGTTGCCGTTGGTGTAGGCGTTGGCGTGCTGGACACGGTCGGGGTCGGCGTCCCCGTATGTGTAGCGGTCGGCGTCGGAGTCGGCGTTGGCGTGAGTGTTGCGGTCGGCGTTGGCGTCGGTGTGGGAGTTGCCGTCGGCGAACCGGTCGCCGTCGCAGTGGGAGTGGCCTCGGGGGCCAGGCCGTCTATGGCTGGAGGCGCATAGTAGATCACGCCATCAGAACCAGTCCAGTCGAGTTGACGAGCGTAGATATTTCCTTCGCCCACCAGGTTAGTTCCGGCAATCTGGACTTGGCCGTCGGGGGCATAGGTGAGCCCTGTGTAGCGGAAATAGTTGCCACTTATGTTGACGGCGTCCGATCCCGAACTCGACGCGAAAAATAGCACGGTTGAGGTGCCAAATGAGGTGAGGGTGACATTGGCTCCTGAAATGGCGATTTCGTCAGCCACGAACGTCACGTTCCCGGTGACATCGGACCCCGACAACGTGATGCGTCCCGTCGAATAATACACGCCGGGCTTCAGAATCTTCTTGCCTGGGTCCAGCCACACTTCGGGTTTGGTGGCCAGATCGGCGTCGCCGACGTAGCTGAACGTATAGGGCTGGAACTGGCTCTCCGTGAAAGCCACCGGCATGGATGTCCAGGCCGCGTCTGAGTTCTGCGCGGCGATATGGTTATTCGTTCCCGTAATGGTTATCAGGTCTGTGGAGTCCACCCGTCCCACAACAAGGTGGTCGGAGCCGGTGACACGGAACTCGTCGTTGGTGTATATGTTGCCCACGACGCCAGAACGGCTTCCGCCCCAACCCATTTCCGGAGAGCCTGCGCCCACCAGAAAAATCGCGTATCCGCCGGCCGGCAGGGTGTCGGGCAATGGCGCGCGGGCCTGGAATTGCAGGCTCGTGCCGTTGGCCGTAGTGTCGATTGACACTTCCGAGGTCGAAGTCGCTTCGGACGCCAGAAAGCTCCCGGAACCCGTGAAGGTGACGTCGCCAAACTGGGCGATGTGTCCAGCCAGCGTCTGAGAATTCAGCACGTCGGTGTTGATCGTCAGATTGCGGAACGCAGTGGTGGTTGTGGCGTCATATGTGTAAGCAGATGAAGTGTATTCAGGAGGGTAGTTGATGCTATCCACCCACTCGAACGTGACCAAGGCAGGATCGGTGGATGTCGTGTGCTTCTGAGACTGGACGCCATCGGCGAACAGCCAATTAGTGGTGTTGCGAAGCTCGGAAAGCGTGGATTGGTCAGCAGTAACCTCGGCGGTAATTCGAGTGAACTGGAAGAATATGCCTGCCAGAATGCCGCTGATTATCCCCATAATCGCCAGGGCGACGACTATCTCCAGGATTGTGAAACCTTTTTGATATCTCATGCGCATCAGCCCGAATCCCCGGATGGAGGACACACGCACCAGGCGGTGGCCGCCGGGGTGTTTCGGTATATGTATGCGCGTTCGTCGCCGTTCTTTTTGTCGACAACCAGAATCTGGACGCCGTGAGAGGCAATGCCCACCGGCTCGGCGTTTCCAATATCCAGGGCGAAGGTGTTGGTCAGGCTTCCTGTCATCGAGTATTCGTACAGTCTGGGGTCGCTGGAATCATCCAGCACCCAGATTTTCGTCCCGTCTGTGGCGATGCCTTCAGGATTGGCATTGTCGCTGTCCAGCGCAAAAGACGACTGCAACACGCCTGATGTGCTGTACTTGAACACCTTGAGGTCGCCCAGTTCGTCATCGACCACGTACAGGTCGTCGCCGTCGGTGGCTATCCCTTCGGGATCACTGTTGGCGCCATCCAGATCGAAGGAAGCCGTCAATGCTCCAGAGGTGTCGTACTCGAAAATCTTAGCG
Organism: SAR202 cluster bacterium; assembly: GCA_030743915.1. GTDB lineage: Bacteria > Chloroflexota > Dehalococcoidia > Lucifugimonadales > UBA1123 > UBA1123. The sequence continues at coordinate 20,345 of JASLRP010000299.1, forward strand.
GTTGAATTGTCGTCCACGACCCAAAGACTTGCGGCGTCGGATGCAATTCCTTCTGGCAGGTCATTGGCGTTGTCCAAGAGAAATGACGTAACCAGCGATCCAGTTTTCGTGTACTGGAACACCCTCTCGTTATCCAAGTCAGTGTCCACGACCCAAATGTTGGTCTCGTTCGAGGTTATGGCTTCCGGATCGTTGTTCCCGGCGCCGAGGCCGAAGAAGTCCACAGGCTCGACGAGGGTGGCGGCGGACTGAGGGTCGTGATTGAAGAAGTACAGCGTGTAGGATCCGGCTGTCACGTCGTCAGCAGTCACCTGAATGAACGGCGCGGAAGTCCTGCCGTCGGCTACTTTGGTCCCAGACACTGAGTCGGGAAGCGTTGTGGAAGTTCCCGTGGCAGCAGCGCCGAGGGGCTTCCCTGTGAATATGGTTAACTGAATGTCGGTTGTGGTGCCGGAATCAACCTGCCACTGTCCGACGATCTGCCGAAGGGAGAGACTGCCCACCACGTCAACGACGAAGTAGAAACCCGAGTCGGCGACCATCCCGGAGACGATGGGAACATCTCGCACAATGTCCAGCCCGCTGATGCCGGGATAGTCGCCGGAATCTGATATCCGGTTGGTTTTGTAAGTCGAGACAACAAACGACGTGTTGTCGCCCTCAGCTTCGACGGTAATGAGTTGCAGGGAGTCCACTGTCAGGTTCTGCGCCGTGGTGGTGACGGAAAATCCCTCTGGAATACCAGATATCGTCGAGTAGGTCGAAGTGGCGGCGCCACCGGCGAAGGTTTGCGATTGCACGAACTCCTGCTGGGAGCGTGAAAGGTTTAGCAGTCTTGTGTTCTCGTGGACTCTGTTGCTGGTAATCACGCTGGTCGCCATGGCGGCCAGAATCCCGGTGAGCGAGATTCCCATGATGGCGACGGCAATGACCACTTCCAGGAGCGTGAAACCTCGCTCCTGTGTCATGTGACCGCGTATCGTGTTGGTCAACTGGTTCTTGGAATCCCGAGAGTGTTTGACCATCTGCTTTATCGGGGCGCTTGAATGACTCCTAATCTGGCTATACGGTTGGCCTGGAAATCTGCTTTCCAGAGCGCATGTCCATCAATATATTCGCTTTCGATTTATAGAAATTGTTAAATCAAATGTAACCATCGCCAGCCAGATTTACAC
>JASLRP010000300.1 GCA_030743915.1 SAR202 cluster bacterium
GACACGCTCCTGGGCCATATCAGAGTACACCAGAGGGCCTCTTGGGCCTGTTCCATCTTCCGTTGCGGCTCGGATCGTGTCTGGCTCAAGAGTGTTGATTGGCGGGCCTTCGGCGGCCAGTTTCTCAAGCTCAGCGTTGAAAGCGGCGACATCTGGGTGGATGGAATCGACATCGAAAAGCGTAGGATCGAGCATCGGGCGTCTCCTGGAAAATGATGGGGTCAGGATAGCACAATGCGATGGCGGTTGACGCCGAATTGAAATTGCGTGCAACCTGCCGAGATTTCGTGGGATGCGCCGAAGGGGTATGTAGTAACAGGTAGGGTATAATATAGGCTGTGGATTAACGCATTCCGTGTCTGGAGCGTTATAACCCTTGGAGCGCAATCGCAAAATAGACCCCGAGAGAGGGACGTGAAAATGTTCAAAAGCATCACCAAGATGTTCGGCAGCTCTGACGAGAAGGTCATCAAGAAGATGCAGCCGGATGTGGACGAGATTAACGAGCTTGAGCCTGAGTTTCAACGACTCAGCGATGATGAATTGCGGAACCAGACGGTCGAGTTCAAGCGACGCCTGACCGAGGGCGAAGACCTGGACGACCTGCTTCCTGAAGCCTTTGCCGCGACGAGAGAGGCGGGAATGCGGGCGCTGGATCAACGGGCGTTCGATGTCCAACTGCTTGGCGGCATGGTCCTGCATGAGGGCAAGATCGCCGAGATGAAGACGGGCGAGGGCAAGACGCTAACGTCGACGCTGGCGGCCTACCTGAACTCCCTTACAGGCGAAGGCGTTCACCTGGTTACTGTGAACGATTACCTGGCCCGCCGCGACGCCCACTGGATGGGCGCTCTGTTTGAGCGGCTGGGGGTGTCGGTGGCTACCTTGCAACACGATTCGGCTGAATTGTACGATCCGTCGCAGGAGGGCGCTGAGCGCGGGTTTGAGCATATGCGACCCTGCACCCGGGCCGAAGCGTATGGGGCCGATATTACCTACGGCACAAATAACGAGTTCGGTTTCGATTACCTGCGCGACAATATGTCGCCGGCGGCTGAGGGCCGCGTCCAACGGCCACTGTCCTACGCCATCGTTGACGAGGTGGACAATATCCTCATCGACGAGGCGCGGACTCCGCTGATTATCAGCGGCCCGGCGGATATGTCGGCCAGGGAGTATCAGCGGTTTGCCAGAGTCGTTCCCAACCTGGGGGTCGACGTCGATTACACGATTGACGAGAAGCACAAGAGCGTCGCGCTGACGAATGACGGCATCACGAAACTCGAGAGGTTGTTGAACACAAACAAACTGTATGGGCCTGAGAATTTTGGGATGGTCCATCAGGTGGAGAACGCGCTCAAGGCGCAGACGCTTTTTATCCGGGACAAGGAGTACGTGGTCCAGGAGGGCCAGGTCATCATCGTGGACGAGTTCACGGGCAGGATGATGGAGGGTCGTCGGTTCTCAGATGGCCTTCATCAGGCCCTTGAAGCCAAGGAGTCCGTGAAGATTCAGGCCGAATCCATTACCTACGCGACGATCACGCTTCAGAACTACTTCCGGCTGTACGAGAAGCTGTCTGGCATGACCGGAACTGCTGAAACGGAAGCGGAGGAGTTCTTCAAGATTTACAAGCTGGAGGTCGTGGTCGTTCCCACCAATCGTCCGATGGTCCGGGATGACCAGGCGGACCAGGTGTATCGAGACCAAAAGGCGAAGTACAACGCGGTGGTTGAAGAGATCGAAACTCTGCACAAACGGGGCCAACCGGCGCTGGTCGGAACGACGGATATTGACCTGTCAGAGATGCTCAGTGAAATGCTGAAGCGAAGAGGCATTCCCCACGAGGTGCTGAACGCCAAGCAGCATGGCCGAGAAGCCAGCATTGTGGCCGAGGCCGGAAAGCCGGGCGCCGTGACTGTCGCTACCAACATGGCCGGTCGTGGCACTGACATCGTGTTGGGGGGCAATCCAGATATCGGCGATCTGTCGCCGGAAGAATGGCAGCGAGACCACGATAGGGTTGTCGCTGCCGGCGGACTGCGAATCATCGGCACTGAACGGCACGAGGCTCGTCGAATCGACAACCAGTTGCGGGGTCGCGCCGGTCGTCAGGGCGACCCGGGCAGCACCCGGTTCTACGTGGCGCTGGATGACGAGTTGATGCGGCGCTTCGGCGGCGATCGCATTCGGGCGGTGATGGATTGGGCCGGGATGGACGACAGCGTCGCCATAGAAAACAAGATGATTAACAAGTCGATTGAGAATGCGCAGGTGAAGGTCGAGGCTCATCACTTCGACATGCGCAAGCATCTGGTGGAGTACGACGACGTTGTGAACACTCATCGCGATGTGATCTATGCCGAGCGGGATAAGATTCTCGCCGGCGCAGACCTGCGAGCCAACATCGAGGAGATGATCGATTCAGAATTGACCGCAATCGGCGAGGAACATCTGGCTGACCGCAGGCCCGATAATTGGGACGTTGACGCGTTCGTTACCGAGGTCAGTACGGTGCTGCCGCCGCCGGAAGATCTGACGGACTGGGACCAGCTTGAGGCGCTGGGCATTGAGGGTGTGCGGGACCGCCTGGTGGAACACACTAGGATGTACTATGACCGGATTGAGGAGCAGGCCACTCCAGAGAAGATGCGAGAGGCAGAGCGTTGGTTAATGCTGCGTTCCGTGGACGCCAATTGGGTCCAGCACCTGACTTCTATGGAGAATCTTCGACAGGGAATCGGTCTTCACGCCTTCGGTCAGCGCGACCCGCTGGTGATGTATAAGAAGGAAGGCCACGAGCAGTTCCAGGGGCTACAGGCAAAGATCGAGCATGATATTGTGCATACTCTGTTCAACGCCCAGATTTCCGTGGCGCCGAATGGCGGCCAACAAACCAACGGAAGGGCACAGGGAGGCAGGCAGGCGGCCCCCAAGAAGGAAACCGTGATGGCCAGAGTGATGGACCCTCGCAAGCGCGAGGCCGTTCCCGCAGGCCAGAAGATAGGTCGGAATCAGCAGTGCCCGTGCGGGTCTGGGAAGAAGTATAAACGCTGCCACGGGGCGTAGGGTCTCGGATTCGTTCAGAGCGGTTGCCGCCGCTGATGTTTGAAATCGAGGCGCCATGCTGAGCCGAGGCGAAGCATCTGGTCGGTAGTGTAAAGGCGCTTGTCCTGGTTGCGACGAGATTCTTCGTCTGCGGACTCAGAATGGCGGAGGCGCTGAGCACTCAAAATGGCGTTCGTTGAAGGCTGAAACCTATGTTCATGAGAATTGGCAATCGAATGAGCGGGATTTCGCAATAAAATGACCAACGGTGAGATAGCTGAGGTGTTCGAGCGAATCTCCGGATTGCTGGAGATGAAGGGCGAGAAGTCGTTTACGATTCGCGCCTATCAACGCGCGTCCCGAACCATCGAGCGTCTGCCCACCGAGGTTGACGCGATGGTCCGCAACGGCGAAGACCTGACGGAGATTCCTGGCATTGGCAAAGCGATCTCTGAGAAGATCAGCGAATTGGTGAACACAGGCGATCTCCAGTATCTGACGCGGTTGAAAGACGAGTTTCCTCCCGGAATTCTGGAGCTTATGCAGATACCGGGGTTGGGACCGAAGACGACGGTCCGCGTGTGGAAGGAACTGGGTGTCACGACGGTTGATCAACTGGAGGCGGTGGTGGAGGATGGTTCGCTGGCGGCGCTTCCTCGTCTGGGGAAGAAGAGCGCGGAGAACATTGGCAAGAGTATCCAGTTTGCCCGCTCGAAAGGGGACAGAGTGCCCATTGCCAGAGCGATGAGTGTGACTCGGCAATTGACCAATATGCTGAGAGAGCGATGCCCGTCAATCAGTCAGTTGATCGTCTGCGGAAGCCTGCGAAGGTTCGAGGAGACGATTGGCGATGTTGACCTCATATGCGTCACTGACGACGGCGATGAAGCGTTGAAGACGCTGGCGGAGCTTCCCAATGTGGCTGATGTTCTGGGACACGGCGGAGCGAAGACCTCGGTGGTCTTGGATTCGGGAATACAGATTGATATGAGGGTGGCGCAGGCTGACCATCTGGGCGCGATGCTTCAGTATTTTACGGGCAGTCTTCAGCACAATGTTATGCTGAGGGACCGGGCGAATGGCCTGGGCTTATCGCTTAACGAGTACGGACTCAAGGATGTCGAGACTGGCGTTCTGGAGACTTTCGTCGATGAGGAGTCGTTGTACGCTCGTCTGGGTTTGCAGTACGTGCCGCCGGAGATTCGGACGGGCGAATCTGAAGTGAAGGCCGCCATCGGCGGAAGCATCCCCCGGCTGGTGGATGTTTCCGATATCAAGGGCGATCTTCACGCACACACAGATTGGAGCGATGGACGCGACCCGATGGAGACGATGGTCGAGGCGGCGAAGGCGCGAGGGCTGGAGTACATCGCAATGACCGACCACTCCGTTGGCCGGGGTATCGCCAACGGTCTGAGCATTGAGAGATTAAACGATCACATGGCTTTGGTCCGGGAAGTCGAGGCGGAGGTCGGCGGAATCAGGGTGTTTTGCGGCACCGAATTGGACATTCGGGCTGACGGCTCTCTAGATTATGCGGACGAAGTCTTGAAGGAACTTGACTGGGTTGTGGCGTCGGTGCATTCGGCGATGGGTCAGGACTCGACAGTCATGACGGAGCGAATAATCGCGGCGATGAAGAATCCTTACGTGTCGGCAATCGGGCATCTCAGCACACGGCTGATTGGAGAGCGCAAACCCGTAGATGCCGATTATGAATCGATTTTCAGGGCGGCGGCGGACACTGGCACCGTGCTGGAGATTAATGGATCGTTGGAGCGACTGGACCTTAAAGACATCCATATCTCGCGGGCCAGAGAGTTGGGCGCGATGTTGGTTATCTCGACAGACGCGCACATGACAGAGTCACTACGAAACCTTGAGTATGGGGCCAGCCAGGCGCGTCGAGGTTGGTGCGAAGCGAAGCATATCGTCAATACAATGAACGCCGAGCAGTTCGCGGCGTGGCTGGCGTTGGATAAGTCCGAGAGAAGTATCGAGTCGGTCGCCTATGCCTAAAGAGAGCGCAATGCAAGGAACCGCCGAGCGGGAGGCCATCGAGCATCTTCGCTCTGCGCTGCTTGAGGGCGATGAATGGCCGCCGGCTTTGTTGAAGGCCATCTCGCTGTGGACCCTGCCTGAGGAGACCTTCAAAGGGGCGCGGTTCAACTATTTTATCGGCGGCGAGGCTTTTGACTGGCTTGCGCTGGCGCAGCGTCTCAGCTACGAGGTGGCAGACCTCATCCCGTCGGATGAACTGGAGGAACTGCTGTTCACAGGCCAGTTCCCGAGTTACTTCAACATGGAGGATTTCAAAGACCTGCTGGGCGCCGAAAAGCACAGGGGATTTTTGAATTTCTTCTATGGCGTCGAGGTCGAGTCAGCCCTGCTTCAGGCGGTGGTAAGTGAGATCGAGAAGCGTTTCTACGCCAACGGTCGCCGTTATCACGTGGACCATTCGGACGAGTCGCATTTCCGCATCTACCGCACCACAATGACCGAACTGCTGGAGGTCTATCGGGAGGAGCGCTCCCTGCCTGAGATCAAGTCGTTCACTCTGACGGAACAGAAGGAGTTCACCTACTGGCTGTTCAAGGTGCGCTTGAAAGTGTCCGACAAGGCAAAGATCGCCAGTGACACTCGCAAGGGTCTGAGCTTCCTTCAAGAGCGCTCTCGCGATGCTGAGGACCTGTCGGTGCTGGCTTCCTGAGTTCGTAGGGTATCAGGTGGTCAGGATTTCAGGTGTCAGGGTTGGGCCCATAGTTGCTCATAACCTACCTTCCGTTTGGCAAGACACTGCGGAGTCCGGATCAATTTGGTCGGTTGAGAACCCCATGCTTAGCACAGACCAAGACCTCCACTAACTGAACCACGCCATTCTGAGAAGGGTTTCGAAGAATCTGGTCGAAGTAAGACAGGCGTTGTTTTGTAAGCAACCAGATGCTTCGCCTCGACTCAGCATGGCGATAATCGACATATCTGGCACAGGCATGACAACGCGCATGGTCTTGCGAATTCACCAGATTTCGAGTACATTCCGCCTCAGAAAGATCGGCTTGTTTGTTCTATGAATCCTGATCAAGGTGATATATATGATTACTCGTGGCGCTGAATCCAAGAATATGAAACTGATTTCCCAACATGAGTTGAACGGGTTTGGGAATGGCGGCGAGGGCATGGGGCTTCAGGTGGCGTCTGATGGGCGGCGCATCATGTATATCGCCCATGAACAGGCGCCGAAGGATTTTACTTCGGTGGATGTGACTGATCCGAAGAACCCGAAGATCGTGGCTCAGACAGACCTGCCACATAGTGATGTCCGGTCTAACTCGCTGGCCGTGTATGAGGACTTGTTGTTGGTGGCGTATCAGACATCGCGGCCCGGCCTGCAACCTGCGGGGTTCGGGACGTACGACATCAGCGATCCAGAGAATCCAAAGCAAATCTCTCACTTTGACACCAGCGGGCCATATTCCAGGGGGGCGCACTGCCTGTGGTTCGTGGATGGCAAGTATGCCCATGTGACCACAGGGGCCGGAGATTTCCAGCCCGGTGATCAAAAAGACGATCAGTTTCACATGATTGTGGATATGAGCAACCCGGAGAAGCCAGAGGAAGCCGGTCGTTGGTGGCTGCCTGGAACACGAGTTGGTGATTCAGAGGCTGCGCCCGAACGTCAAGACATTGATACTGGTTTCAGACTCCACAATGTCAATGTTTATCCTGATCATCCAGATCGTGTGTACATGGGATATATCGACGGCGGAGCGATCATCGTTGACATATCTGATATGTCCAACCCCACGATGATAAGCAGGGTGGATTATCACCCGCCCTTCCCAGGATTCACGCATACGGCGCTTCCGCTGTTCGACAGGGGGTTGATGGTGGTGTCGGACGAGTCGGTGAGGGAGGATGCCTCCGACCATCCCAAACTGGTCTGGATAATGGATATTCGAGACGAGACGA